>NZ_JBSFRU010000314.1:0-7692 GCF_053589395.1 Nocardia sp. NPDC003345 | reverse complement strand
CAAAGGGTTCGGCCCGCGTCTGCTGTCAGCGCTCGAAGCAAAGCGGCGCAGCCGCCAGTCTCGAGCGCTGACAGCAGACGCCAAGAGGGCCGAACCCCGCGCGGCGAAGCCGCGCCATTACAACGGTATGTTCTTGTTGTGGCTGGGGTGGCAGGGGGCGGCGGCCAGGGCGGCGGCGATGACGCTGCGGGTTTTCGCCGGGTCGATGACCTCGTCCACCACCCCGATCGACAGTGCGCGTTCCACCCCGCCCGCGATGGCCTCGTGTTCGGCGGTGAGCCGTTCGTGCAGTGCTTCGCGTTCGTCCTCGGGGGCGGCGGCCAGGGCTTTCTTGTGCAGAATGCCGACCGCAGCCTTGGCGCCCATGACGGCGACCTCGGAGCCGGGCCACGCGTAGACCGCGGTGGCGCCCAGGGCGCGGGCGTTCATCGCGATGTAGGCGCCGCCGTAGATTTTGCGGGTGACCAGGGTGACCCGCGGGACCCGGGCCTCGGCGAAGGCGTGCAGCAGTTTGGCGCCGCGGCGCACCACGCCGTCCCATTCCTGGCCGACGCCGGGGAGGTAGCCGGGGACGTCGGTGATCACGACCAGCGGGATACCGAAGGCGTCGCACAACCGCACGAAGCGGGCGGCCTTCTCGGCGCTCTTGGAGTCCAGGCAGCCGCCCAGGCGCAGCGGGTTGTTGGCGAGGATGCCGACGGTGCGCCCGGCCAGCCGGCCCAGGCCGGTGACCATGGAGCGGGCGTAGCCGCCCTGGAGTTCTTCGAAGCTGGATTCGCCGTCGACATTGTCGAGCAATTCGTGAACCAGCGGTTTGACGTCGTAGGCGCGTTTGGCCGAGGCGGGCAGCATGGCCCGCAGGTCGACATTGCCGTGTTCGGCGGCCAGCGGATCGAATTCGCCCTGTTCGGCGAACATCGAGACCAGGCGGCGGGCGCGGTGCATGGCGTCGGCTTCGTCGTCGGCGACGATATGGGTGACACCGGATTTCTTACCGTGGGTCTCGGGACCGCCGAGGGTGGCCATATCGACCTGTTCGCCGGTGACACTGCGCACCACGTCGGGGCCGGTGACGAATACCCGGCCCTCGGGCGCCATGATCACGATATCGGTGAGCGCGGGGCCGTAGGCGGCGCCGCCGGCGGCGAAACCGAGCACGACGGAGATCTGCGGTACCTGTCCGGAAGCACGGACCATGGCCTCGAAGACCAGGCCGACGGCGTGCAGCGCCTCGACACCTTCGGCGAGGCGGGCGCCGCCGGAATGCCAGAGCCCGACGACGGGCGCGCCGGATTCGATGGCGGTGTCGATGGCGGCGACGATATGCCGGCAGCCCTCGACGCCCATGGCCCCGCCCATCACGGTGGCATCGGAGCAGTAGGCGACGGTACGCACTCCGTCGACCTCACCTATCGCGGCGAGCACCCCGGACTTGTCCCGCGGGTGCAGGGGCAGCACGGTGCCCGGGTCGAAGAAACGCTGTAGCCGGCCGAGTGGATCGCGAGGGTCGGTGGCCGTCTCCTGATGGCGGGCCGGAGCCATGATCGTCATCGCGTGCTCTCCTCGAATATGCGTGGCCGGGAAACAGGCCACAGGTGTCGATAGACGACGAGCGGGGCCGGCCGGTATTTCCGGCGGCCCCGCTCCGGGTCGTCGAACAGTTCGATCGGGCTCTGGTGCTAGGCCCGACCGAAGGCGAGCGCGACATTGTGCCCACCGAAACCGAACGAGTTGTTGATCGCGTACTCGATTTCCTGGCGGCGGGCCTCGCCCTTCACCACATCGAGGTCGATCTCGGGATCCTGGTTCTCCAGGTTCAGGGTGGGCGGCACGATACCGTCCCGGATGGCCATCACGGTGAGCACCGATTCCAGCGCGCCGACGGCGCCGATGGAATGGCCCAGCGCGGACTTCGGCGCGTAGATCGACGCGTGGTTGCCGACGGCCTTGTTGATGGCCTTGGCTTCCGCGGTGTCACCGATGGGGGTGGCGGTGGCGTGCGCGTTGATATGGGTGATGTCCTGTTTGGACAGGCCCGCGGTCTGCATGGCGCGGGTCATGGCGCGGGCGGCGCCGGTGCCTTCGGGGTCCGGGGCGACCAGGTGGAAGCCGTCGGAGGTGATCCCGGCACCGAGCAGGCGGGCGTGGATGGTCGCGCCGCGTGCCTTGGCGTGCTCCTCGGTCTCGATGACCATGAGCGCGCCGGCCTCGCCGAAGACGAACCCGTCCCGGTCCTTGTCGAAGGGCCGCGAGGCGCCCTTCGGATCGTCGTTGCGGGTGCTCATCGCGCGCATCATGGTGAACGCGGCGATCGGCACGGCGTCGATGAAACCCTCGACTCCGCCGGTGACGACCATATCGGCATCGCCCATGACGATCATGCGCCACGCGTTGGCGATGCCCTCCGAGCCCGACGAGCACGCCGAGACCGGAGTGACCACTCCTGCCCGGGCCTTCAGCTCGAGACCGACGACGGCGGACGGCCCGTTCGGCATGACCATCTGAACAGCGAGCGGCGAGATCTTGCGATAGCCCCCGTTCTTCAGCTTGTCGACCGAATCGATGAGCGCGTCACCGCCACCTAGTCCAGTGCCGATGGCCACACCCAGCCGATCCGGATCGACCTCCGGGCTGCCCGCGTTGCGCCAGACCTCGCGGCCGAGCACGGTCGCGAGCTGCTCGACGTAGGCCATCCGGCGAGTCTCGACCCGGCTCAGCAGAGTTTCGGGCCGGACCTTCAGATGCCCGCCGATGCGGACCGGAAGGTCGTATTCCTCGACGAAGGAGTCCTCGAGAACGTCGATTCCGCTCTCACCGTTGAGGAGGCCCTTCCACGTCGCATCGACGTCACCCGCGATGGACGTGGACGCCGCCAGACTGGTGACGACGACGTTCGGGAAGTTCCCGTTCTTGGTGGAAGGAGTGGTCACGTGTCGGCCTCTACTCGGCGTTGTCGAACTTGGCCTTGAGCTCGGCGGCCATCTCGGAGTTCTCGGCCTCGAGCTTCTGGACGTAGGCGACGGAATCGCCGACGGTCTTCAGGCTGGCGAGATCCTCGTCGGGGATCTTGACGCCGTACTTGTCCTCCATCTGCACCGCGATTTCGACCATCGACAGCGAGTCGATGTCCAGGTCATCGACGAAGGACTTCTCCATAGTCACCTCGGAGGGCTCGATGCCGGTCACCTCTTCGATGATCTTGCCGAGCTCCTCGACGATTTGTTCCTGGGTCAGAGCGGCCACTTCGTGGCTCCCTTCTTGGTTTCTCTGGGTAGGGCTCTACATATTTCTTCGGGCCGAGACGGCGTACGGTTACGCCGCTCGGTGCCGTGTCTTCCTGGGGGTCGGGAAAAACACGGCCGCAGGCAAGCTAGCTCGAACTCGTGAGCTCGGCCAGCGCGGGGATGTCCTCCGGAGTCTTCAGAGCCAGGTTCGGGGTGCCCTTGAGCTCCCGTTTGGCAATGCCGAAGAGGGTTCCCGCCGGTGGCAGTTCCGCCACCGCCGAAACGCCGGCCTGCCGGACGGTTTCGGTGCACAGGTCCCACCGGACGGGCCGGGTGACCTGCGCGGCGAGCTTAGCCACCGCATCCGCTCCGGATTCGACCGGCTTGCCGTCGGAGTTGGACAGCAGGATGCGGGTGGGGTCGTGCGGGGTGATCTCGGCGATCGCCGCCGCTACCGCTTCCTGGGCCGGTGCCATGAATTCGGTGTGGAACGCGCCCGCCACGGGCAACGCGCGCACGCGCGCCTTCTCCGGCGGGTTGGCGGCCAGTTCGGCAAGTGCCTCCAGGCGGCCGGCCGCAACTATCTGGCCGGTCGCGTTCCGGTTGGCCGGAACCAGTTCCAATTCCTCGAGCCTGGCGAGCACGGCGGCCTCGTCGCCGCCGAGCACCGCGGACATACCGGTGGGCTCCAGCGCGCACGCCTTCGCCATTTCGGCACCGCGGATGGCTGCCAGCGTAACCGCTTGGTCGGCGGAGATCACTCCGGCGACGGCTGCGGCGGCGAGTTCACCCACCGAGTGGCCCGCCACGACGGTATCGGCCGGTACCCGCTTCTCGCCGATCTCGGCGAAGGCGAGCAGCGCGGCCGCGACCACCAGAGGCTGGGTGACGGCGGTATCGGTGATCTCTTCGGCGGTCGCTTCGGTTCCGAGCCGGATCAGATCCAGACCGGATTCCTTCGACCACAGCGCGAGGCGGTCATGAGCGCCGGGCAGGTCGAGCCAGGGCGCGAGCATGCCGGGTGTCTGAGAGCCCTGTCCAGGGGCGAACAACGCGATCACGTACCTAAGAAAACACTGTGAAGGCCCTTTCGCGAGATGTCGACGTGAATAGAGCTTGCCGACAGCTTTTGTATGGTCTCCACAAAATCCCGCGTGGGGTGTCCGGATCGACCGAATCGTCCCGCGCGTTACACCCCGTCGTTGTCCATCGGGACGAATGTGTCTTCTGGTACCGATGTTGACGATTCGTTACGCGTTCGTGTCAAACGACCTACTGTGGCGGCGATTCGCAACACGTAGGCATCGCGCGGATTGAGCGGATCCCGCCCGGTGACCTCACTGATCCGCTTCAGGCGATAACGCACGGTATTTGGATGAACGTACAGTTGACGTGCGCACATCTCGACCGCGCCACCGCAATCCAGGTAGGCATCCAGGGTGTCCGCGAGAGACGATCCGGCAGAGGCCAACGGAAGGACAAGGTACTCGACGAGAGCGTCCACCGCAGCCCGATCGCCGAGCAGAGCACGTTCCGGCAGTAATTCCATGGCGTGAATCGGGCGCGGCGCCTCCCGCCAGCCGATCACCGCCTCCATACCGGCGAGTGCCTCGAGCGCGCTGTTGTGGGCGGCACCCAGAGTGCGGGTGGTCGGGCCGATCACCACCGGGCCGTCCGAGAACGCCTCGGTGAGCAGATCGGCCATGAACGGCGAATTGTGCGGCGCGTCGCCCAGGTTCCCGCTGACCACCATCACCAGCCGGGACCCCTGCACCACCGCCAGCGCCGCGCGGCCGTGCCGGGCCGCGATGGTGTGCACCGCGCCGACCACCGAGACGCCCTGATCCCGCGGCGGGGTACCCACCAGCACCGTGGCCGGCGCGGTGGCGTCCCAGTTGAGCGTGGCGGCCCGGGAGAGCATGTCGGGCCCGGTATCGCCACGCACCACCGCGTCGACCACCAGCGCCTCGAGGCGGGTATCCCAGGCGCCCCGGGATTCCGCCGCGCTGGCGTACACCGAGGCGGCCGCGAAACCGAGCTCGCGCCCGTATCGCAGTACCGCCTCGGTGAGCGCAACCAGCTGGCGATCGTTGCGGGCGAGGGCGGGCAGCCACTGTTCGAAGAACTCCATGGCCACCCGCACCATGTCCACGGTCTGGCGCAGCGTCAGGCGCCGCGCCAGATCCTGTGGGATCACCTGGAAGGCGTCCAGGCTGAACCGGATATCACTGTCCGGGTCCTGGAGCCATTCCAGGAAGTTGACCACCGCGGTCTGCACCAGCATCTGGACTCCCGCACGTTGCGCGGCGTCCAGATCGGCGAAGAACGGTAACCGGTCCTGCATCGACCCGACGGCCTCGGTGGAGAGCCGTCCGGAGAATTGCTTGACCCGCTTGAGGAGGGTGTCCGGCAGCGGATCACGGTTCTGCCGGTTCGGCGACAGCGCGCCGGTCGGCAGGTATACCTCGTTGTCCGAGGAACCGTCGGTGACCCGGCGGGGACGCGGTGGTCTGCGTTCGATCATCTACCTGCCGTTACTCCGCGTCTCCGGCGCCGCCGGCGGTGAACTCCGGGGCGGCGGAGACATCATCGATGCGATACCGGGCGGCGGCCTCGGCGGCCTTCGCCGGATCGAGCTCGCCCATCCGCCCCAGCCCGGCCAGCGCGGCGACCACGATGGACTCGGCGTCCACGTTGAACACCCGGCGGGCGGCGGGGCGGGTGTCGGAGAAGCCGAACCCGTCGGTGCCCAGGGTGGTGAAATCACCCGGGACCCATTTGCGGACCTGATCGGGTACCGCGCGCATCCAGTCGGTGGCGGCCACGAACGGGCCCTCGGCGCCGGCCAGCGCCCGCGCGACGTAGGGCTGCCCCGGATCCTCGCCCGGATGGTGCAGCGCCTCGGTCTCCAGTTCGAGCGCTTCCCGGCGCAGTTCGCCCCAGGAGGTCACCGACCACACATCCGCGGCCACGCCCCAGTGATCGGCGAGCAACTGCTGGGCGCGCAGGCCGTCGGGCACGGTGACACCGGAGACCATGATCTGCGCGCGCACCTCGCCCGCACCGCCCTTGCGGTACAGGTACAGGCCCTTGAGCAGACCGTCCACGTCCAGATCGTCCGGTTCGGCCGGCTGCTGGTAGGGCTCGTTGTAGAGGGTCAGGTAGTAGAAGATGTTCTCGCCACCGAACCCGTCCACACCCGGTGTGCCGCCGTACATCCGGCGCAGGCCGTCGCGCACGATATGGGCGATCTCGAAGGAGAACGCCGGATCGTAGGCCACCACCGCCGGGTTGGTGGACGCCAGCAGCAGCGAATGACCGTCGTTGTGCTGCAGGCCCTCACCGGTGAGGGTGGTGCGCCCGGCGGTCGCGCCGAGGACGAACCCGCGGGCCAGCTGATCGGCCGCGGCCCACAGGCCGTCGCCGGTGCGCTGGAACCCGAACATCGAATAGAAGATGTAGAGCGGGATCATGGGCTCGCCGTGGGTGGCATACGAGGTGCCGACCGCGGTGAACGACGCGGTGGAACCGGCCTCGTTGATGCCCTCGTGCAGGATCTGCCCGACCGTGCTCTCCTTGTAGGCGAGCATCAGTTCCGCGTCGACCGAGGTGTAGAGCTGGCCGTTGCGGTTGTAGATCTTCAGCGACGGGAACCACGAGTCCATCCCGAAGGTGCGGGCCTCGTCCGGGATGATCGGCACGATGCGCTTGCCGATCTCTTTGTCGCGCAGCAGTTCCTTCATCAACCGCACCAGCGCCATGGTGGTGGCGACGTTCTGCTTTCCCGACCCCTTGCGCACCGATTTGTACGCCTCGTCACCGGGCAGCTTCAGCGGTTTCGGGGAGGTCCGCCGCTCGGGCAGGAACCCGCCGAGCGCCTTGCGGCGATCCAGCATGTACTGGATCTCCTTGGTCTCCGGCCCCGGGTGGTAGTACGGGGGCAGGTAGGGATCCTTCTCCAGCTCGGCGTCGCTGATCGGGATGCGCTGCAGATCGCGGAAATCCTTGAGGTCCTGCAGCGTCAGCTTCTTCATCTGGTGCGTGGCGTTGCGGCCCTCGAAATGCTTACCGAGGGTGTAGCCCTTGATCGTCTTGGCCAGGATCACCGTCGGCTGACCCTTGTGCGCCAGCGCCGCCGCGTACGCCGCGTACACCTTGCGGTAGTCGTGACCGCCGCGTTTGAGGTTCCAGATCTCCTGATCCGACAGATCCTGCACCAGGGCCTTGGTGCGCGGATCGCGGCCGAAGAAATGGTCGCGGACGTAGGCGCCGTCGTTGGCCTTGTAGGTCTGGTAGTCGCCGTCGGGGGTGGTGTTCATCAGGTTCACCAGCGCGCCGTCGCGGTCGGCGCCCAGCAGCGCGTCCCACTCCCGGCCCCAGATCACCTTGATGACGTTCCAGCCCGCGCCGCGGAAGAACGATTCCAGCTCCTGGATGATCTTGCCGTTACCGCGCACCGGGCAGATCG
>NZ_JBSFRU010000313.1:0-7723 GCF_053589395.1 Nocardia sp. NPDC003345 | reverse complement strand
AATCAGGGAAATCGGACCGCTCGGGATAATCTCAGCGGATGGCGACTATCGAAGAGGCGCTGGAGATCGAACGCCTCGAGCGCGATATCTTCCGCGGCGCGTACCCCAAGACCCAGCTGCCCCGCACCTTCGGCGGGCAGGTGGCGGGGCAGGCGCTCGTCTCGGCGGTGCGCACGGTGGAGCCCCGATTCCAGGTGCATTCGCTGCACGGATACTTCCTGCGGCCGGGTAACCCGGAGGCGCCGACCGTCTACATGGTGGACCGGATACGCGAGGGCCGTTCCTTCTGCACCCGCCGGGTGACCGGTGTGCAGGACGGCGATGCCATATTCACGATGTCGGCCTCCTTCCACATCGGCGACGAGGGGCCGTCGCATCAGGACGAGATGGCCGAGGTGGCGCCGCCGGACGGCCTGCCCGATGCCAAGACCTCCATGGACCCGGAGCGGCTGTGGGCGATGCGGGAATGGGAGCACTGGGATATCCGCCCGATCCCGCAAGAGCAGGTCACCCAGCGGCCCGGGGTGGTCTCCCCGCAGCAGGTGTGGTTCCGGTACCGGCATCCGCTGCCCGACGATCCGCTGTTCCACGTGTGCACGCTGGCCTATATGAGCGATATGACGCTGCTCGGGTCGTCCAAGGTCACCCACCCCGACGAGCCCACCCAGAACGCGTCGCTGGATCACGCGATGTGGTTCCTGCGCCCGTTCCGCACCGACGACTGGCTGCTCTACGACCAGTCCTCGCCCTCGGCCGGGTTCGGCCGCGGGCTGACCGGCGGCAAGATCTTCGACCGCGGTGGCCGGCTGGTCGCGGCGGTGGTCCAGGAGGGGCTGATCCGCACCCTGCGAGCCTGAACCGCCGGGACGATCGGCCGGAGCGTGAGCCCGGGCACACCGGCCGGGCTCGTAAGCTCGCCAGGGTGAACGAGTCTGCGGATAGCTCGCGGCCGGCGGCCGGACCCGGTTCCGGCGCGCCCGCCGGACCGACCATCGGGGTGCTGGCCCTGCAGGGCGATGTCCGGGAACATCTCGCGGTGCTGGCCGCCTGCGGCGCGCGCCCGGTGCTGGTGCGCCGACCGGGCGAACTGGCTGCCGTGGACGGGCTGGTACTGCCCGGCGGCGAGTCCACCGCCATCAGCAAATTGCTGGAGATCTTCGAACTGCTCGAACCGCTGCGCGCCCGCATCCGGGACGGGATGCCGGCCTTCGGATCCTGCGCCGGGATGATCCTGCTGGCGAGCGAGATCCTCGATACCCGGCCCGACGCCCACCACCTCGACGGTATCGATATGACCGTGCGGCGCAACGCTTTCGGACGGCAGGTCGATTCCTTCGAGACCGATCTGGAGTTCGCCGGCGTCGCCGGCGGGCCGATGCGGGCGGTGTTCATCCGGGCGCCGTGGGTGGAACGTGCCGGTGCGGATGTCGAGGTGCTGGCCCGGGTGCCCGGCGGACCCGCGGCGGGCCGGATCGTCGCGGTGCGCCAGGGGCGGGTCGTGGCGACGGCCTTCCATCCGGAAGTGACCGGCGACCACCGTGTACACCGATTGTTCGTCGATCTCGTCCGTGGCGTAGCGTTGTCGTCCGATAGCGTGCCATCGACCTGAAGGAAGTAGGGAATGAGCGGCCACTCCAAATGGGCCACCACCAAGCACAAGAAGGCGGCGATCGATGCCAAGCGCGGCAAGCTGTTCGCCAAGCTGATCAAGAACATCGAGGTGGCGGCCCGGACCGGTGGTGGCGATCCGGAAGGTAACCCGACCCTCTTCGACGCCATTCAGAAGGCGAAGAAATCCTCGGTCCCCAACGACAATATCGAGCGGGCGCGTAAGCGCGGCGGCGGCGAGGAAGCCGGCGGCGCCGACTGGCAGACCATCATGTACGAGGGTTACGGGCCCAACGGTGTCGCCGTCCTGATCGAATGCCTCACCGACAACCGCAACCGGGCGGCGGGTGAGGTGCGTGTCGCCATGACCCGCAACGGCGGCAATATGGCCGATCCGGGCTCGGTGTCGTATCTGTTCCACCGCAAGGGCGTCGTCACCCTGGAGAAGAACGGCCTGTCCGAGGACGATGTGCTGATGGCGGTTCTCGACGCCGGTGCCGAAGAGGTCAGCGATCTCGGTGAATCGTTCGAGGTCATCAGTGAGCCCGGTGATCTGGTCGCGGTGCGTTCGGCGCTGCAGGCCGCCGGTATCGACTACGACTCGGCCGAATCCGGGTTCCAGCCCTCGGTGAGCGTCGCGGTGGACGTCGACGGCGCCCGTAAGGTGTTCAAACTGGTCGACGCGCTGGAGGACAGCGACGACGTGCAGAACGTCTACACCAATGTCGATCTCTCCGACGAGGTCCTCGCCCAGCTGGACGACTAGGACCGTATCGGCCGAGCCGGCGGGGTGGTATCGCGAGGCGGTACCACCCCGCCGTCGTCTCCGGCGGGTCAGGACTCCAGATTCGCGTAGTGATCCCGCATGGCGGGGTAGTAGTCGCCGAAATCGGGGAGCGCGGTGCCGGAGCGGGACGCTCCCAGCGCGTCCAGGTAGTACTCCCAGCCCGGCCCCACCTCGGCGACCTTCTCGTCCGAATCGAGGTGATGGGTGAACACGAGTTCGGTCCGCCCGTCCTGCTCGGTGAGGGTGGCCTCGATATGCCAGCTGCCGTATTCGTCGACGGTGCGCAGGGCGAGGTGGCGCGGCGGGACACAACTGTCGATGGTGTAGTCGGCCCAGGGTTGCTCGTCCTCGAGCACCATCCGCACCCGGATGGTGCGGCCCGGGCCCGCCTCGCCCTCCCAGGGGCCGAACCAGCGGGCGGTGCGCTCAGATTCGGTGATACTCGCCCACACATCCTCGATCGGGGCCCGGTAGGTACGGGTGAGGATCAGATCGCGGCCCTGCGCGGTGGGCTCCAGGCGGCCGTTGGGGTGTTTGCTCATGCCGAGTTCTCCTCGGGGGTCGGTGTTGCGGGGTGGGACTCCGGGGCGGCGTTGTCGCGTTCCCGGCGGGTGCGGTGGACCTCGGTGGCCAGGGCGTCCAGGCGGTGCTCCCAGCCGGTGGGGCGATCGAATGCGGCGATCCAGCCGCCGAGGGCGCGTAGCCCAGTGGTGTCGAGCGTGTAGTACCGCTCGCGCCCGCGCAGTTCGTCGTGCACCAGGCCGCTGTCGCGCAGGACGCGCAGATGCCTGCTGACCGCCGGCCTGCTGACCGGGAAGCGGGCGGCGATGGCACCGGCGGTCAGGTGGCCGCCGCGCAGCATCTCCAAGATCTCGCGTCGTATCGGATCCGCTATCGCGCCGGCCACCTCGTCCACCCGGAAAGCGTAACCACTTGGTTACTGATTTGTCCAGGGTCGGCACAGCGAGGTCCCGGAACGGTCCGCGGTGTGCCGTACCGGCGCATCGGCGGTGCGGCGGCACAATGGCGGCATGGTCGCTGTGACGCTCGTCGTCGGGGATATCACCGAGCAGCAGGTCGACGCGGTGGTGAACGCCGCGAACTCCGAACTGCTGGGCGGCGGGGGAGTCGACGGCGCCATCCACCGGCGCGGCGGGCCCGCGATCCTCGCCGAATGCCGGCGGCTGCGGGAAACCGACTATCCGCGCGGGCTGCCGACCGGTTCCGCGGTGGCGACCACCGCGGGCGAACTGCCCGCCCGCTGGGTGGTGCACACCGTCGGGCCGGTGTGGTCGGCGCGCGGGGACCGCGCGGCGCAACTGGCCCCGCTACTCGCGTCCTGCTACCGCGAATCGCTGCGGGTCGCGGAGGGTCTGGGGGCGCGTTCGGTGGCGTTCCCGGCCATCTCCACCGGCGCCTATCGCTGGCCGCTGGCGGACGCCGCGCGGATCGCCGTGACCACCGTGCGCGATCATCCGGCGGAGATCGAGGAAGCGCGCTTCGTGTTGTACGACGACGCCGCCTACGACGTTTTCGCCGCGGCGCTGAACTCCTGACCCCGGCACCCGGCGGCCGTGTCACTGGCGCCGGGACCTTCAGGCCTGCACTATAGTTCGAACAACTGTTCGTTCTGGGAAAGGTGTGCGGTGCGGGTGATGGGCGTCGACCCCGGGCTCACCCGGTGCGGGGTGAGCATGGTCGAAGGGGGTGCGGGCCGCACCGTCCGGGCGATCGCGGTGGATGTCGTGCGGACCCCGGCCGAGATGGACCTGGCCGGGCGCCTGCTGCGGATCTCCGATGCCGCCGAGGAGTGGATCGGGACCCACCGGCCCGATGTGGTCGCCATCGAGCGGGTGTTCGCCCAGCACAATGTGCGCACCGCCATGGGTACCGCGCAGGCCGGCGGGGTCATCGCGCTGGCCGCGGCCCGCCGCGACATCCCGGTGATGTTCCATACCCCGAGCGAGGTGAAGGCCGCGGTCACCGGTAACGGGGGCGCCGACAAGAAACAGGTGACCGCTATGGTCACCCGTATCCTCGGGCTCGCGGCGCCGCCCAAACCCGCCGATGCCGCCGACGCGCTGGCGCTGGCCATCTGCCACTGCTGGCGCGCGCCGCTGCTGGAGCGGATGGCCCGGGCCGAGGAAATGGCCGAACGGGCCAGGCGGCAGTACACCCGACGGCTCGAAGAACAGCGAAAGGCGGTGCGCGGGTGATCGCATCCATCCGGGGTGAGGTGATCGAACTCGCCCTCGACCACGCGGTGATCGAAACCGCCGGGGTGGGATACCAGTTGAACGCCACCCCCGCGACGCTGGCGCGTCTCACCCGCGGCGACGAGGCCCGGCTGCATACGGCGCTCATCGTGCGCGAGGACTCCATGACCCTGTACGGGTTCGCCGATACCGAGACCCGCGACCTGTTCGGCCTGCTGCAGACCGTATCCGGGGTCGGGCCGCGCCTGGCGATGGCGGTGCTGGCGGTGCTCGAACCCGAAACACTGCGCAAAGCGCTGGCCGCCGGTGATCTGGCGGCGCTGACCCGGGTGCCGGGAATCGGTAAACGCGGGGCCGAACGACTGGTCGTGGAGCTGCGGGACAAGGTGAACCTGGTTCCTGCGCCGGATACGCCCGGCACGGCGCCGGTGCCGGTGCGCACCCCGGTGCGCGAGCAGGTCCTGGAGGCGCTCACCGGTCTCGGATTCCCGCTCAAACAGGCCGAACCGGCGGTGGACGCGGTCCTGGCCGAACAGCCCGACGCCGGGAACTCGACCGCGCTGCGGGCCGCGCTCGGCATGCTCGGTAAGAACCGCTAGGCCGTGATGGACTACGAGGACCATCCGGAGCCGGAGGATTCGCCGGTGAGCGCCGGCTATCTGGCCTCCGACGGCGATACCGATTCCGGGCTGCGGCCGACCTCGCTGGACGGTTTCATCGGCCAGCCCCGGGTCCGGGAACAGCTGGCACTGGTCCTGCGCGGGGCGACCGCGCGGGGCGGCACACCCGACCACATCCTGCTGTCCGGTCCGCCCGGGCTGGGGAAGACCAGCCTGGCCATGATCGTGGCCGGCGAACTGGGATCCGCGCTGCGGATCACCTCCGGCCCGGCGCTGGAACGCGCCGGCGATCTGGCGGCAATGCTGAGCAATCTGGTGCACGGCGATGTGCTGTTCATCGACGAGATCCACCGGATGGCCCGGCCGGCCGAGGAGATGCTGTATCTGGCGATGGAGGACTTCCGGGTCGACGTCGTGGTCGGCAAGGGGCCCGGCGCCACCTCCATCCCGCTCGATATCGCGCCGTTCACGCTGGTGGGAGCGACCACCCGGTCCGGCGCACTCACCGGGCCGCTGCGCGACCGGTTCGGTTTCACCGGGCATATGGACTTCTACGAACCGGAGGAACTGCTGCTCATCCTGCAGCGTTCGGCGCAGATCCTCGGCGTGCGGATCGATGCCGACGCCGCCGCCGAGATCGCCGGCCGCTCCCGGGGCACGCCGCGGATCGCCAACCGGCTGCTGCGCCGGGTCCGGGACTACGCCGAGGTCCGCGCCGACGGCCGGATCACGGTCCCGGTCGCGCGGGCCGCCCTCGAGGTCTACGACGTCGACCCGCTCGGCCTCGACCGTCTGGACCGGGCCGTGCTGGCGGCGCTGGTCCGCGGGTTCGGCGGCGGGCCGGTGGGAGTGTCGACCCTCGCCGTCGCGGTGGGCGAGGAGGCGGCGACCGTGGAGGAGGTCTGCGAACCCTTCCTGGTCCGCGCCGGAATGGTCGCCCGCACCCCTCGCGGCCGGGTCGCCACGGCGGCGGCATGGGCCCATCTGGGCCTCACACCACCCCCGGACCTGGCCTTCGGCGCGCTCGAGGTCCGCGGCCGGGAACCGCATCCGACCCTGGACCTGTTCGACTGAACCGGCCCGGGTGCCGACGACCGCGTCCTCAGAGACCGAACTCGGCGCGGATCCGCCGGAGGAACGCGTCCACCTGATCGGGGTGGTAGCCGCGGCTCAGCAAGGGCGCCGCCGGAAGTTCCCGGTCCAGGTGCGCCGAGGTCAGCACGATCCGGCCGGCGAGTGCGCCGGCGATGACGTCCAGGAGTTCGTCCACCTCGCGTTCGCGGTAGCCGCGGCTGCCGAACGGCGCACGGCCGAAAGTGATCTGGTGAATATCCTCCGGTGTCATACCCCGAGTATGGCGGTGCTCCGGACCACTCCGGCGGCCGATCGGCCGAGCGGATCCGAATCGGGCGAAGCGGATGTGCCGGACCCTCGGTACGGCGTCCCGGGCCCCGGTGATCGGCGTGTTCGGGCGTGCGGGTGTGGCGCCGGGCGGGCGAACTGGCAGACTGTGTGCGTACCTGCCCCTCTCCTCACCCAGATCAGGACTGACTTCGACCATGGATCTGCTGTTTCCGCTCATACTGGTCGCGCTGCTCGTGCCGATGTTCCTCGGTATGCGCCGCCAGAAGAAAGAGGCCGAAAAGGTCACCCAGATGCAGGACAGCCTGAAGGTCGGTGACCGGGTCGTCACCACCTCCGGCCTGTACGGCACCGTGGTCGAGGCCGACGACACCAGCGTCGATCTGGAGATCGCCGAGGATGTCGTGACGACCTGGCTGCGTCAGGCGATCCGCGAGGTGCGCGTCGACGACGAGGCCGCCGGTGACGAAACCGCCGACGACGACGCTCCCGGCGACGAGGCCGATGAGGCCACCGGCTCGCCGTCGGCTGCCACCGCCGAGGAGACCCCGCAGCAGACCGAGACCCGGCTCACCAAGGACTGAATCCACGGTCCGGCCACCGGACCGGTTCACCCGGGCGACCGGTGGCTTCGGCATGTGCCGTGGCCGTTCCACCCCAGAACTTCCGCCTAGGAGATGACGACCTGTGCCACCGTCCCAGGGATCGGCGCACCAACTCCGCTGGCTCGCCTTGTTCGGCGTGCTGGTGGCCGCGATCTACGCGCTGGTGTTCTTTACCGGTGACAAATCACCGACCCCCAAGCTCGGCATCGACCTACAGGGCGGTACCCGGGTCACCCTGACGGCCCGGACTCCCGACGGGAACCGGCCCAGCCAGGACAGCCTCACCAAGGCACAGCAGATCATCGAGAACCGGGTCAACGGGCTCGGTGTCTCCGGTTCGGAGGTGGTGATCGACGGGGACAATCTCGTGATCACCGTGCCGGGTGACGACAGTCAGCAGGCACGCACCCTCGCCACGACCGCCAAGCTCTACATCCGGCCGGTACTGCAGGCCGCGCCGGCCCCGACCGCCCAGCCGGGGCAGCCGGGACAGCCCGCCGCGCCCACCGCCCCCGGGGAGCCCAC
>NZ_JBSFRU010000312.1:0-7745 GCF_053589395.1 Nocardia sp. NPDC003345 | reverse complement strand
CGCCGCCACCGCCGAACTCGTCCTGCAGCACTGGGAGCCGGACGAGACCAGGGCCTGGCGCGATTTCGCGGAGAACTTCTACGCCACCGCGTGGCGCACCGACCACGGCCTGGTGAGCGCGGCCTTCGGCCTGGCCCGCCTGCTCACCGCGACCGGCCGGTACACCGAGGCCGTCGCCGCTCTCGACGAGGTCCCCGCGTCCTCACGTTATTTCACCACCGCCCGGATGACCGCCGTCCTGTCGCTGCTCACCAGCGCGCCGGTGGCCGCTCTTCCGGAAAGCGCCCTGCGCAGAGCCGCGATTCGGGTGGAGGAGCTCCCGGCGGACGAGCGGCGGGTACCGCAATTGCGGGTCATGGTCCTGGGTAGCGCGCTCGCGTGGTTGCGGGCCGGTAACAGTCCCGAGCGGCCGCGCCCTCCGCTGATGGGTGCCGCGTTCACCGAGCACGCGCTGCGCGACGGCACCGAGAAGGGTTTGCGCACACTGGCCCGCTCGGCGCCCGATCGCCGGCACCGCTACGCCCTGATCGATCTGGCCAACTACATGCGGCCCACGACCTGGTTCTGATCGCGGGCCGCATCCGGTGACCGGCCGGTCACCGGAGCCGTATCAGTCGGCCCAGACCGTTTCGATCGGGGTCGCCGCGGTCGGCGGCGGGGCGGGGGTTGCCGACGGGGTGCGGGAGAAGCGCGGCGCCGGGGCGTGCTGGGTGACGTTCTCCAGCTCGATCAGCGATTCGCGGGCGGCGATATGCTCGTTCTCGCTCGCCTCCTCGAAGGTGAGCACCGGGGTGACGCAGGCGTCGGTACCGGCGAAGACCTCGGTCCATTCGTCGCGGGTCCGGCTGCGGAACTTCTCGGTGAACAGCTTCTTCAGCGTGTCCTGCCCGGCGGGATCGATCTGCATCGGCAGGTCCGCGGGGTCGAGTTCCAGCCCGGCCAGCAACTGGGCGTAGAACTGCGGTTCGATCGCGCCCACCGCCATGTACTTGCCGTCGGAGGTCTCGTAGGTGTCGTAGAACGCCATCCCGGTGTCGAGCAGGTTCGTGCCGCGCTCCGAACTCCACGAGCCCATACCGCGGAAGGCCCAGATCATCTGCGACAGGGCCAGCGTGCCGTCGATCATCGCGGAGTCGATGACCTGGCCCTTTCCGGAGTTCTGGCGTTCCACCAGGGCGGCGAGGACACCGAAGACCAGAAACATCGAACCGCCGCCGAAATCACCGACCATGTTCAGCGGCGGGACCGGGCGCTCACCCTTGCGGCCGATCGCGTGCAGCACACCGGTGAGGCTGATGTAGTTGATGTCGTGACCGGCCCGATCGGCCAGCGGCCCGTACTGGCCCCAGCCCGTCATCCGGCCGTAGACCAGGCGCGGGTTCCGTTCCAGGGCGATATCGGGGCCCAGACCCATACGCTCGGTGACCCCGGGGCGGAACCCCTCCAGCAGCACATCGGCCTTCTCCACCAGGCCGAGCACCCGCTCGATATCGGCCGGATCCTTCAGGTTCGCCTCGACGACCTTGCGGCCGCGCAGCGTCGGACGGTCGGCGCCGCCCGGCAGCTGCCCGGCGCGCTGGATCCGCACGACATCGGCGCCGAGGTCGGCGAGCAGCAACGCGGCATGCGGCCCCGGGCCGATCCCGGCCAGTTCGATCACGCGAATGCCCGCGAGCGGGCCCTGCTTGGCGGTGGATGGTGTAGTCACGCCCTACCTCGGTTCGTCGTCGATCCAATGTCCACCCGCGGCCGCCCGCGGGACGTATTGACAGTATGACAACAGCCGCCTCACGTCACGGGTCCGGTGCGTCCGATCGGCCGATCCCCGGTGTCGGTGCGGCGGGGGAGACTGTCGGTATGCCCGACAGCGCGGTCGCCCACCTGGACGCGACGGAGTTCGACACCGCCATCGGCCGCTGCGCCATCGGATGGCGCGCGGACGCCGTCGCCGGATTCGCGCTGCCCGGATACGACCCGGGCACCACCGTCGCCGCGCTCGGCGCCGCCCGCCGGATCCCGGCACCCACCCGGGGCCCTCGCGGCGAGGCGGTCGCCCGCATCCGCGCTCATCTCGACGGCGATCTCGACGATCTGCGCGAGATCCCCCTGGACCTCGCCGGCGTGCCCCGGTTCCCGCTCGCGGTCTACACGGTCACCCGGGCCATCGATCCGGGTCATACGCTCAGTTACGGGGAGGTCGCCGAACGAGCCGGCGCCCCGGGCGGCGCCCAGGCCACCGGCCAGGCTCTCGGCCGGAACCCGATTCCGCTGATCATCCCCTGCCACCGGGTGCTGGCCGCCGATCACGCGCTGCACGGCTTCTCCGCGCCCGGCGGGATCGACACCAAACAGCGCCTGCTGACCATCGAACGCACCTCGGGATTCGGCGAGCCGACGCTGTTCTGAGGCGGTTCCGGTCACTTCCCCCGCGGCGGCGCTTGACCTTGCCGCTGCGGCACAGTTGAAACTGTGGTCGAGCCGGCGTGCCCGCGCCGGCGGCCCTTGCGCCCGAGGAGTGACTGGTTATGGCGTGGAGTACTCGTCAGCTCGCCGAACTCGCCGGCACCACCGTGCGAGCGGTGCGGCATTACCACGAGGTCGGGCTGCTGGA
Source organism: Nocardia sp. NPDC003345 (assembly GCF_053589395.1). Taxonomy (NCBI): domain Bacteria; kingdom Bacillati; phylum Actinomycetota; class Actinomycetes; order Mycobacteriales; family Nocardiaceae; genus Nocardia; species Nocardia sp. NPDC003345. Next base: position 5,134 of record NZ_JBSFRU010000312.1, on the reverse strand, counting down.
GGAGCCCGAACGGGGCTCCAACGGCTACAAGAAGTACAGCTCGACCCATCTGGTCCGCGTACTTCGTATCAAACGCCTCGCGGACCTGGGCATACCGCTCTCACAGATCGCCGCCATGGATGGTGCCGACGAACACCCGGAGGAAGCATTGCGCACTTTGGACGCCGAACTCGCCGCGACCATCGAGCGCCTGCAGCGCATCCGGGTCGAACTCGCCCTGATTCTGCGGCAGGGCTCCGGCACCGATCTACCGCCGGAAATCGACGCCGTCGCCACAGACCTCAGCGAGGCCGACCGCGCCTACACCGTGATCCTCAGCCGGGTGCTCGGTCCCTCCGGCCTCGACACACTGCGCGAACTGCTCAACGACACCACCTACCGGACGACCTTCGCCGCGTTCGACGATCTCGCCCCCGACGCCGATGAAGATACCCGGGCCGAACTGGCCGCGGACCTGGCACCGCAGGTCCGGGAGTTGCTCGCGGACCACCCGACACTGTCCGAGCAGCACAAGGATTCACCGGTGGGCGCCGAACGCGCGGCGCACACCATCGCTGTGGCGGTCCGGGACCTCTACAACGAAGCCCAGCTCGACGTGATGATCCGGACCAACAAACTACTCGAGGCCGAGCGCAACGCCGAGAACTGAACGGTCCGGGCACCCGGAAATCCACCGGGGCGAGGGTCAGCGCTCGGTGAGCGGTCCGCCCGCGGCCCGCCACTCGATCAGCCCACGGCTCATATTCACCGCGTCGAAACCATTCTCCACCAGCAGATTCGCCGCGCCCGCCGAGCGGAGACCGCCGGTGCAGAAGGCGATGAGCAGGCGGTCCTCGGGCAATTCCAGGCAGCGTTGCGGCAGCACTTCCAGGGGCATATGCACCGCGCCCGGGATATGCACCCGCTTCCACTCGAACTCACGGCGGACATCCACCACCAGCGCGCCCTCGGCCACCAGCCGGACGGCTTCGGCGGCGGTAACGGCCGGTGGACGATGCAGGTAATGCCGGAATTTCATGCGCTGCGAGCCTCCCGCCGCACGTGAGCAACGGTGAGCGGCCCGCTGAGCACAGCCGCGGCATGGACGGACGACGACAGGGATTCCATAACCTTCAGAATAACTGAAGGTTACGAACCTTCCGCTGTCATTCGTGTCATAGCGGCCCGCAACGCTGCGGTGAGCTCGGGATACTGCGGCGCGAACTCCGTGTCCAGGCGGGTCACCACCTCGGCGGCCCGGGCCAGCAGCTCCTCCCCCGCGGCCGTGACGCGCAACGTCGAGGCCGATCCGGCGTGCGCGGTCCCGTCGTCGACGAACCCGGCCGCGACGAACGCGGCCACCGCGGTATGAGCACTCTGCACGGTTATCCGGGACCGCCGGGCGAGCTCGCTGAACGAGATCCCCGGCCGAGCCCGGATATGCCCCAGCAGCCCGTACTTGCGGGTGGTCAGCCCGAGCGGTTTCAGCCCCTCGGCGAATCTGGCCTCCCACACCCGGCCCACCGTCAGCAGCATGACCGTCGGACTGAAGGGCGGCGATTCGGGCATAGAAGCAGGCTAACCCCCGCCCGCCGCCTCCTTCCGCACACCGGTTCCGCCCCGTAAGTGAGCTGACGTCAGCGTTTTTCGTCGCTACCGTGGGTTATGGAGATTTTCGGCTGGATCCTGGCAATTGCGGCGGTGATCGCCGTCGTCACCTTTCTCGCCTCGAATCGCCGTCGGCGGCGCACCGGGGAGCGGCGCGGGGGCAGGGGGCTGCGGTCGGGTGGTGCCGGGGCGGCGTCCACACCCTGGTTCTTCGGCGGTTCCGACGGCGGTAGCGGCGGTTCCGACGGCGGCGGGGGCGGCGGCGGAGGTGGTTGCGGCGGAGGTGGTTGCGGCGGCGGCGGCGGCGGAAGCTGACCCGCCCCGCTGAGCCCCGCCGCCGGGCGATTCCGCCGACGCCCCGGACTATCGTGGCCGCGGGGGTAGCGGACCAGGAGTGACGAGATGAAGATCCGATTCGGCGTCGGTACCGGATCCACCACCGCGACCGAGGACTTGCCGGCCCTGGTGGACCGGTTGGAAGACGCGGGTGTGGATTCCCTGTGGTTCTCCGAGCTCATCGGGTCGCCGGCCGTGGACCCGACGGTGGGGATGGCGTTCGCGCTCGCGCGCACCACCCAGCTGAAGGTCGGTACCTCGGTGGCGATCCTGCCCGGTCGCCACCCCGTACTGGTCGCCAAACAATTGGCGTCGCTGGCGGGCCTCGCACCGCGCCGGGTACTGCCGGTTTTCGGGTTGCAGCCCGCGAGCCCGCGGGAGCGGGACCTGTTCCCGGTACCGGGCCCGCGCGGGGCGGTCTTCGACGAATCACTGCGGCTGCTGCGCGCCGCGCTGGAATCCGACGAGGTGAACTTCGACGGCGACTATTTCACGGTGCGCGGGGCGGGTGTCGGCACCCGCCCGGTGCGGGCGCCCGATATCTGGCTCGGCGGCCGCGCCCCGGCGGCGTTCCGCCGTATCGGCCGGTACGCCGACGGCTGGCTGGGCAGTTTCGTCTCGCCCGCCGAGGCCGCGACCGCCGTGCGCACGATCAATGCCGAGGCGGCGGCCGCCGGACGCGAGATCGAAGCAGATCATTTCGGGATCACCCTGCTACTGGCCGAGAGCGGTATCCCGGCCGACCTCGCCGCCGGAATCCGGTCCCAGCGCCCCGAAACCGATCCGTCCGACCTGGTGGCCGGCAGCTGGACCGACCTGCACCGGCTCATCGACGCCTACCTCGAGGCCGGGCTGAGCAAGTTCGTGGTCGTCCCCGCCGACGGCAAACCGGTCTCGGGCTTCTTGGACCGGTTCGTCACCGAACTACTACCGCGACAGACCTGACACCGGACCTGGGCCGGGCACGCCGAACCCGGACAGACCGCCCAGCGCCTCACTGCGGATTCCCGGCCGCGCCGGTGTTCGATTCCCGCAGCGATCACAACCCCGCGGTTTCGCCACCTGCCGTCTCCACAGCCTGGAAAACGAGTCCCCCGCTCGCCGCCCGATTCGGTGCTAATGTCGCCCGCACAGTGGCTGTGGTGACAGCGGTTCGACCGTCGGAACCACCGGCGTCGGAACCAAAGGGCACATGAACGACGCGGATTTGCCGGTAGCAGGGGGCCCGGCAGCGGTCGCGCGGGCGGCGGGTGAGCGCGCCGTACGCGCGCTCACCACAGGCATCTCCGATGCTATCCGTCGCCAGCGTGCGATCGCCCGGGAAACCCGGAGTGCACCCGGCCTGCTGCGGGAAACGGATGGCTCCGGCGCCATTTCGATAGACCGTGCGGGCCGTGCCCTGATCCACAACGATCGGGTTCACGGGGGTCGCCGGGAGGAATCGTTCGATGCCTGGCTGCGCGAAGTTCGTGATCGTGGCGCGGATCCGGACCGGACGGTGTCGGACCTGGGACGGCTGTGGGACTACCTGCGGCACGACCCCAAGTGGGCGATCGATCCGCAACGGAACTACGGGGGGATCGTTTTCTTCGGGAGCCGCGATATCGGCGGGTCCGCTGTGGTCACCAACACAGTTCGTGATCACGGACTGTACGACGTCCCGGTGGTGTTTTCCGGTAATGCCGGCGAGGCGGCGAAGTTCCGCGCGGCGGCGGAACGAGCGGGCCTGAATTCCGGCCAGATCCTGGAGGAGCCGTTCGCCCGCAACACCGGGCAGAACGCGACGTTCGCGGTGCAGATGCTGAAGGACCACGGTCGCGACATCACCTCGATAATCGGCGCCTGCACGCCGTTCCATGCTCGCAGAGTATGGGGCACTTTGATGAAACAGTGCCCCGACACCGAACACGCCGCGATCACCGCCGCCGACGTCTCGCTCGAGAACTACATGAAGTACGGGAACCGGCCGGATGCGGAGACCGCGCCGCCCCCGAAGTCGATCGTAGCCGTGACCCTCGGCGAGATGAAGCGGCTGGACGAGTATCCGGCCGAGGGCCATATCGTTCGGGAAGAGGTCCCCGATGACGTCCGTTCGTCCTACGAACGCCTCAGCGAGACCTTCCGGCCCGCCGAACGCAGATATTGATACTGGTGCCGGATGCGTCGCACGCCGCGGCCGGCCGGATGGGCACGATTACAGCAATGGCTCGAGAACCGCGGTGACGAGGCCGTCTGCGGCGGACCGCAGAGTGAACTCATCGACGGAATTCTGCGTGTAGTAGCCCAGGAATGCCTCGTGGAAGCAGGCACCAACCAGCAGTGACGCCACACTGTCCGGATTCGCGGCGGCCGAGATCCGGCCCAGATCCTGTTCCGCGCGCAGGTACGCGGCGAACGCCGTGACCGCCTTCTCCGGACCGGCGCCGTGCTCCCGCATGGCCTCACGGTGGGCGGCCATCCGTTGTGGGTCCGCCAGCAGGGCGCCGAGCATGGGGATGGATTTCCGGTAGAAGGCCAGTGCCGCGTGGGCGAGTTCGGTGAGGTTGCCCGCCACGGTCCCCGCGCCCGGGTTCACGCCGGTCCGCGCCGGGCCGGGCAGGCGTTCCCGCAGAACGGCCAGCAGGAGTTGTTCCTTGTCGCCGAAGTACTTGTAGAGCGTCGGTTCGGAGACGCCGGTGGACAGCGCGATCTCCTTGGTCGTCGCGTGAGTCACCCCGCGGCTGCGCAGCAACTCGGCGGCGGCGTCGAGGATTCGCTCCCGGGTACTCAACTCCTCGCCCCTCGTCGCACACTTGACAGGTTAGTGAACACTAGCCCATCCTAGGGGCTAGTGTTCACTAACCCAGTTCGAACTGGAGGTACCCCATGCGTCTCGGTATCACCCGCAGGCGGCGCCCGATACTGATCGCCGTCGCCGCCGCGCTGGTCGCGATCCTCGGCGCCGCAGGCACCGTCGGGTACCTGACCTTCGTCCGGGCACCGTCCGGCGCACCCGCGCAGGCCTGTACCGGCGGGCGTCCGCAGGAGGGCCCGGTGGTGGTCGCGGCCGGAGCCAGCATGACCCAGGGCACCCTCGGCGCGGACTGGGTCGGCGCATTGCGGGCCCGCCCGGAATTCTCCGGGTACCGGTTCATCAATGCCGGCATCAACGGCAATACCAGCGCGGACCTGCTCGAGCGGCTGGACAGCGACGTCCTCGGCTGCCATCCCG
>NZ_JBSFRU010000311.1:0-7822 GCF_053589395.1 Nocardia sp. NPDC003345 | reverse complement strand
GACGCTGCGACACGCAGCGCCGGCGCCTCTTGATCCTGTATGGCGAAATTCGGCAACCACTTGCGGAGGGTGAGGTGGTCCCGAAAATGCCCGTAAACAGAGCGGGCGATCAGCGGAGCCCTGGGCTGGAATCGCGCATGGCCTGTAGGGCGTCACCCATGCTGGTGATGATGGCGGCTGGTGAGTGGGCGGCGAACCGCTCGATCTTCTCGGCGCGGTTAGCGAGTCCGATCGTGGGCACCTTGGCGGCGTGGCCAGCTTGCAGGTCAGTGAGCGAATCTCCGATGAACACGCACTCGGAGGTGTCGACGGACTGCTCGACCATGGCTTCCTGTAGGAGGTACGGGCTTGGCTTGAGTCGCGTGACGTCGCCGTCTGTCCGCGCATAGACGCCCATCACGTAGTTCGCGAGGTCGTGGGCGTGTAGGTACGTCTGGACAGCGGCCACTGAGTTGTTACTGACAATTGCGACCGTTCGCCCGGAGTTGGCTGCCTCCCGGATGAGGTCGCACGCGGAATCGGTCGGCCGGGCCAACTCGATTGCGCGGCATTCGATCCGGGAGAACTCATCGTGTGCTGCTGCGGCGATTTCTGGGCTGAGCTGGGCGGAGTAGCGGAGTACATCGAAGGGGTCTTTGCTCGCCGCGACGTTGGCCGGCAATGGGATTTCGAGTTGTGCCGCAAGGTCAATGGCCGCGCTGCGATCGCTGATCGCCGAGAACACAGCGCAGATCGGGCCGTCGAAGTCCAGCAAGAGGCAGTGGCGACCCATGAGGTCGATGGTCATGGGCGATAATCCCGGGCCACTGAGTTCCAGATGCTCTCGAACCACATCTGGGACTGGCCTACGAACTGGGCGTCTTTCGTGTCGGGATCGACCTCGCGGGCGAAGCGGAACAGGGTGGCGTCTTTGCCCATGAGGTCCCAGATGCCGACCGGTTCTCCGTCCAGCTCGAGTTTGTGTTCCTGGACCGGGTAGAAGCCGAAGAACGCCTGTTCGCCATTGAGGATGTAGAGCTTGAACAGCGGCACCGCGGGGTAGGACCTCACCTGCGCGGTTGCTGTGGATACCAGGCCGAGCCGGGCAAGCTCCTCGACTGAATCGACGATGGCCATCGCATGCCGCTCGACGATTCGCGCTGCGCGACGTCTGAACGCCGGGCTATCTGTCAGATCGTCGGTGCGGGCCGGAAGGGACCACGGTATCGAGGCGTCGGGGATCAGCAGGCGTACTGACAGAGTGTCTGGACGTAGGCGGCCTTCTCGGATGCGATCAATCGGTTCGGCAATGGCGCCGTGCAGCGTCTCGCCGCTGAAGCCGGCAAAATCCAGCGTTACCGCGCTCGATTCGAACGCACGTTCGATATGGGGTCGAAGTCCTACCGGTCGTTCCGTGCGTTCGCGGACGTACACGCCGCTGCCTTTGCGAGAAACGACAAGCCCTTCTTCGCGCAGGATTCGGATCGCTTGCTCGACGGTGGCCTTTGCGACGCCGTATCGATCGACCAACTGCGGGCCCGACGGCAATTTTTCACCAGGGGAGAACTTTCGGGTGAGTATCGCTGCCCGAAGGAAGTTCGCGATCTGCTGCGACGGGGGTCGGGGGTCGTCCGGGTCGATGGCATCCATACGCCCAGCGTAATCGATTTACCTAGGTCGGCCAGGGAGGGTGTTGACCTACCTAGGGAGGTAGCGTATAACTGAAGTTACCTAGGAAGACTAGGTAGGACTTCAGAATACGAGGAGATACCGAAATGGCATTGAAGGATGTGTGGTTTCGCCCGGAGTTCCGTGAGGCGTTCCCGAAGGGGTTGTTCCTGCTTGGCGGGATCGAGCCGGTGACTGAGTTCAACAAGGACCGTCACGCACCGAAGATCCAAAAGCAGGAACTCGACGAGGACGGCAACGGCACGGGTCGCCGGCTGTGGAAGGGCACCGTGACCGACCCGGATGCCCCGAACGCGAAGAACGCCAGCTACGACGTGATCTTCGCGTCCCCGGTTCAGCCGGTCCCGTCGGCCGCCGAGATCGTGCCGGGCATGACTCCGATCGAGCTGGAGGACCTGGAGATCAAGCCGAAGGTTCAGGGGAACGGTGAGTTCAAGTCGATCGGCTGGAGCATCCGCGCCTCCGGGATCAAGGGCGACACCTCGGGAGCCAAGCAGGCCCCGGCCGATCCGGGTGCGGCTCGGCCTTCCGGTAAGGCGGCGTGATGCGGGCGGCGGATCAGTCGGCGGGGATGATGCGCCTGGCGCGCTGGTCCGCCGCGCTCATCATCGTCGGTGTGGGAGCGGCAGCGTTCCGGCTGTCGTTCTCCACCCTGCAAGACCTCGCCCGGATCTCGGGCATGCCCGCCGCCGATGCGTGGCTGTTCCCGCTGATCGTGGACGGCACCATCCTCCTCGCCACCTTCGGGGTGCTGGTGTGCGCCAATCACAAGTCTGAACGCCGTTTCTTCCTCGGCGTGCTGATCGTCGGTTCGCTGGTTTCGGTCGCCGGGAACGCTATCCACGCGGTCGTGGCCACCGATTCACCGCTGGGCCTGTTCGCGGCCGTGGTGGCGGCGGTCGCCCCGATATCGCTGCTGGTCGACACTCACGGCCTCGCACTGCTGTTCCGCGTCTCGACCAAGCCTGAACCCGAACCAGCGCCGGAGAAGTCCAATACCCCAACCCCGGCTCCGGCTGTGGATCCCGAGCCGGTTCCGGTTCTAGACCCTGCTCCTACTCCCGCGCCGGCTGCCCCGGTTCCGGCGCCGACTCCGGCACCCGCGGTGGTGCCGTCCCGTCCTCGTCCCGTGCGACCGGCTCAAACGATGCTGCCGATCGCTGTCCCTGTGGGGGGTACCTCATGATCTCGCCCGACCTGCTAATCCTCGGCGGCTCCGCTGCCATCTCGGCTGGCATGCTGCTGCGCTGGCGTCACCTCGACGGCATACACCCGCGCACCGCCACCAACCAGGCTGCCGGGGTGCCGGTGGCTCTCGGTCCGGCTGCCTCGATCGTCACCGACTCCGCCCAACTCGCCCTGATGTGGCCAGCTCTCGGGCTCGGCTCCTGGGAGTCGGGCTATCCGAACGTCACCGCCGCTGACCTCACCGAGTCCGGGATGCTGGTCGAAGTCCAGATGCTGGGCGGCCAGGCGCTGAAGGACTGGAACAACGACGCCACCCGCGACGCCCTGGCCCACTACTTCGCGGTCCCCGATGTCGCGGTGTCCTCACCCGCACCGGGGTTCGTGCATCTGCACCTGCGCACCACCAACACCCTGGCCGATGTCGCTCCGGTCTCCGATCTGCTGGCCTACGGGGTGGATCTGGAAGCGGTGCCGGTCGGGGTGACCGAAGACCACGATGTGTGGCGGCTGCGGGTCCTCTACGGCCATATCCTGCTCGCCGGGGCGATGGGCTCCGGTAAAGGGTCGGTGCTGTGGTCGCTGCTCAACGGCGTGGGCCCCGCGATCAAGGCCGGGCTGGTGGATGTATGGCTGGCCGATCCGAAGGGTGGTGCGGAGTTCGGCCGCGGTGAGAACCGGTTGTTCGTCCGGTTCGCGGTGGAGTCGCGGTCGATCCTCACCATGCTCGGCGAAGCGGTCACCGCGATGCAGGACCGCCTGTCCCGGATGCGCGCGGCCGGTATCCGCAAGCTCGTGCCCTCCATCGATGAGCCGTTGATCCTGATCGTCATCGATGAAGCGGCCTCTTTGTCCGCGTATGCCGATCGCGATGAACAGAACGAATTCCGGCGGTTGACCGGGCTGTTGCTGTCGCAGGGTCGTGCGGCCGGAGTCTCGGTGGTGGCGGCGTTGCAGGACCCGTCCAAGGAGACGATGCCCAACCGGCAACTGTTCCCGATTCGGATCGGCCTCCGCATGGATGAGCCGACCCAGACCGCGATGGTCCACGGCCAGGGGGCCCGGGATCGCGGTGCCCGCTGTGACGAGATCTCCGAGCACACCCCCGGCGTCGGCTACGTCGGTGAGGATGGCACCACTGGATTCACCCGGGTCCGCGCCTTCTGGGTCTCCGACGAGGACGCGGACCGGATTGTCGATGAGTACTCGCCGGTGGCCCCGGATCTGGCCCCGCAGGCCGACTATTCCGGGTTCGACCCCGACGACCTCGGCGACGACGAGCAGGGATCGGTGGCGGCATGATCACCCTCACCGATCTGTTCTGCGGCGCCGGCGGCTCCTCCACCGGAGCGATCCAGGTTCCCGGAGTCCGGGTGCAGTTGGCGGTGAATCATTGGACGTTGGCGGTGGAGACCCACAACGCCAACCATCCCGACACCGATCATGATTGCGCGGATCTGTCCCAGGTCGATCCCCGCCGCTACCGCGGCTCGGACATCCTGTGGGCGTCCCCGGAATGCACCAACCACTCCGTGGCCCGGGGCCGTCGCCGGAATCTGGATGCCCAACCGGATCTGTTCGGCGACATCCTTCCCGACGCCGCGGCGGAACGGTCCAGGGCGACGATGTGGGATGTCGTGCGGTTCACCGAGCACCACCGCTATCGCGCGATCGTGGTCGAAAACGTGGTGGATGCGGCGAAGTGGGTGCTGTTCGATTCGTGGCTGAACTCGATGCACGCCCTCGGCTACCGGCACCGGGTTGTCTACCTCAACTCCATGCACGCCCACGCCGCGGGTGCCCCGGCCCCGCAGTCCCGCGACCGCATGTACGTCGTGTTCTGGCGCTCGGCCAACCGCGCTCCGGATCTCGACCGCTGGACCCGGCCCACGGCCTGGTGCCCCGGCTGCCAAGCGACAGTGCGGGCGGTGCAGGCGTGGAAGAACCCCACCCGCCCGTGGGGCCGCTACCGCGCCCAGTACGTGTGGCGCTGCCCCTCGGTCGCCTGCCGCAACACGATCGTGGAACCGGACTGGCTCCCGGCGTCGTCGGTGATCGACTGGAGCCTTCGTGGCCAGCGCATCGGTGACCGGGCCAAACCGCTGGCTATCAAAACGATGCGCCGTATCGAGGCCGGGTTGGCGCGCTATCAAGATGATGCGACCCGCGTCTGCCACGGCAGAAACCACCTGGTCAACCGGGCCCGTTCCCGTGCGCTGCTGATCCCGGCCGGGGGCACCTGGCGTGATGGGGCGGTTTCGGTCGAGGCGGTGATGCCGACCCGCACCACCCGCGAAACCGACGCGTTGCTGGTGCCGGTGGAGGGCCGCGACGGCAAACACGCCCAGCCCGCAGGGTCTCCGATGCGGACGATGACGACCCGTTCGGAGACCGGGATCCTGGTGCCCTACTACGGCAACGGCACCTCACGCTCGACCTCGGATCCGCACGGCACCGCGACGGCGCGGGATCGGTGGGCGATGGTCATCCCTCTCCGGAATCACAACACCGCCAAGACCACGGCCGAACCTCTCGACACGATCGCCGCCGCCGGCACCCACCACGGGCTCACCACCGCGGCGCCCCGGATCGAGGACTGCGAGTTCCGCATGCTCGAACCCGCCGAGATCAAACAGGCGATGGCCTTCGACGCCTCCTACCTGATGGCGGGCAACCGGCGCGAACAGGTCCGCCTGGCCGGAAACGCCGTCACCCCTCCCGCTGCCCGTGACCTGCTGTCGGCGGTCGCGGAATCCCTCGGAACGGAGAACTGATCATGCCGCGTACCCGTATCAACTTGGCTGCCACCGAGTCCGCCGATGTGATCGACTTGGCCGCCCGTCGCCGCTGCCGCGCCGAACGCGCCGGACACGACCCGCTCAGCGTCGCTGTCCAGATGTTCGCCGACACCGGACACGTCCCGGGCTGGGACTTCACCGGCGACGACAGCGACCCCGACGGTTCGGGGTGGGCCGCATGACCGATCACCCGAAACCGGCCCGCCAGGAACCGAACCCGATCGTCGTCCAAGCGGCCGAACAGGTCCGCAACACGCGCGGCCGCCGGACCCACAAGAACCTGCACGAACCCTGCACCGACCAACTCGCCCTGTTCGACCCGCCCGCCCCGGAGAACACGAAATGACCGTCCACACCGTCAAACTCGCCCACGACCAGAAACGCGACCCGTTCGACCTGCTCGGCCTCGCCGTCCTCAACACCGGCTGGTACCTGCTCATCGGCGCGGGGCTGGCCATCCACTGGGCCATCCTGTTCCCGGTCATCTCCACCCCGATCGCCCTCGCCATCACCGCGGGGGTGCTCTGGGGGTGGCCGACCGGCCTGGCAATCGCTCTCGCCGGCGGGCTCGCGCTGGTCGGGTTCCGGCGCTCGTTCCCGGACCTGTTCGCCCGCTGGGTCACCGACCGGGCCCGGTCCCGGTTCCTGACCTGGTGGCGATACCGCCGCAACTGGGCCCGCCGGCTCAAAGCCTGCCACCTCACCGTCACCACCGACACCGGAGTACTCGTCCCCAAGCTGCTCGCGGTCGGGATCGGGGACTGCACCGACCGGGTCCGGCTGCGGATGCTGGAAGGCCAAACCCCCACCGGCTGGGCCAACAGCGCGGAAGCCTTCGCCCACGCTTTCGGCGCCGAACAGGCCTACGCCCGCATCGTCGGCCCGGCCACCGTCGAACTCGTTCTCCGTCGCGGTGACGCCCTCGCCGAAACCGTCGTGTTGCCGCGGGTGGATCACTGGACCACACCGAAGGGGGAAGCCGCCTGATGAACACCACAACCTCCACCGACGGGGTTGTCCCGATCCGGCAGACCGCGGCCCAGCGTCGCAGCCTGCCGGACTTCCGGGATATCGCCGAAGCCACCGCCGAACAACACGGCGTCTGCACCCGCCCCCTGATCATGAAAGTCTTCGACCCCGAAATCGGCACCAACCGCTACGTCGGCGTCCCGTGCAAAGCCACCCTGGAATCGGTGTGCAAGCCGTGCGCGCTGCGCAACAAGTTCCTGCGCGCCACCCAATGCCGCGAGGGCTGGCACCTCGACCACGAACCCGAACACGATCCGCAAGACCCGACCCCGACACAAACCGATCTGATGACGGCCCGCGCGGACCTGTTCGCCACGTTTCAGCAGGCGAAGCAGGATGGCGACACCGAGATGATGGACGGCATCCGGGACGTGGTGGCCGACCTGGACGAGGAAATCAAGGAGTCCGGGTTCCGCGGCCGGCTGCCCGCCCTGGACGCTCCGGAGAAGACGCGGCGCACCCGCTCGACAGCGCGTCGTCAGGATGCTCCGGATCTGCCGCGGCGCAAGGTCTCCAAGCACACCATCGGCCGCCAGTTCGCCGGCAAGTACCGGCCCTCGATGTTCGTCACGCTGACTATGCCGTCGTATGGTCCGGTCCGCTCCGATGGTGCGCCTCGCAATCCGGGCAGCTACGACTATCAGACCGCGGCCCGCGATATCGCGTTCTTCGCCGACCTGGTGGACCGCTGGATTCAGAATCTGCGCCGGGTGGTGGGGTTCAACGTCCAGTACTGGGGCGCGGTGGAACCCCAGAAGCGCGGTGCCCCGCACCTGCATATCGCCCTGCGTGGCGCGATCTCCCACAAGATCATTCAGCAGGTCACCGCCGCCACCTACTTCCAGGTCTGGTGGCCGCGCTTCGACCCCGCCGACGAGATCTATCCCGGCGAGGTCGTGCCCGTGTGGGATCCGCAGCGAGCCACGTTCGTCGACCCCGATACCGGGTCCGCGCTGTTGGACCTCGATGACGCCCTGGACGTGCTCGGAGGCATGGACGAATGGACGCCGGCGCACGTGATCCGCTTCGGCGAACAGGTCGACTCCAAGGGCATCCTCGGCGGCACCCAGGAAGCCACCCGCCATATCGGCTACATGACCAAATACCTCACCAAATCGGTGAACGAGGTCCTGGACCCGGAA
>NZ_JBSFRU010000310.1:0-7849 GCF_053589395.1 Nocardia sp. NPDC003345 | reverse complement strand
TTCGGGGGGTTGAGTGAGCGGTACCTGGCCGAGGACAATCCGGCGCGGGTGGCGCAGGAGAAGTTCGACGCGTTGTTCCCCGGTTTCCGCACCGAGCCGCTGCGGCTGGTGGTGACGGGCGCGGATGCGGCGCAGTTGAGTGATATCCGGGTGCAGGCGAACGCGACGCCGGGGTTGACCGGCCCGTTCGAGCCGGCCGCGCCGACGCGGGACGGGATCAACGTGCTGGAGGCCGGTCTGGTCGACGAACGGGATGCCGATACCGCGATCGCGGTGTTGCGTTCGATCGAGGAACCCGGCGGCGTCCGGGTGATGGTGGCCGGGGTGCCGGCGTTGGAGCGCGACAGCATCAACGGGTTGCTGGACGGTCTGCCGCTGCTGGCGCTGATGCTGATCGGGGCGGCGCTGGCATTGATGTACGCGACGTTCCGGTCGCTGGTGCTGGCGGTGAAGGCGGTGGCGATGTCGGCGCTGGGCCTGGGCGCCACGCTCGGCATCCTGACCTGGCTGTTCGTGGAGGGGCACGGGGCCGAGCTGTTCGATTTCACGCCCGGTCCGCTGATGTTCGCGGTACTGGTACTGATCGTGACCGTGGTGTTCGGGTTGTCCACCGATTACGAGGTGTTTCTGCTGTCGCGGGTGGTGGAGGCGCGGGAGGCCGGGGCCGATCCACCGGAGGCCATCCGGTACGGGATCGCCCATACCGGCGGTGTGATCACCTCGGCGGCGGCGATCCTGATCGTGGTGACCGGTGCGTTCGGTTTCTCGGAGCTGGTGATGATGAAGTACATCGCCTACGGGATGATCGCGGCGCTGGTCCTGGACGCGACGGTGATCCGGATGTTGCTGACCCCGGCGGTACTGAAACTGGTCTGGCGGCCGAAACGCTGAATCGCCGGGTGGTCACCGCGCGCCGGTGCGGACCGGAAGTACCAGTTGGGCGCCGGTGCCGGGATGGTCGAGTACTTCGATCGGGTACCGGTAGGTACGGCTGAGCAGTTCGCCGGTGAGTACCTCGCGAGGTGCCCCCGCGGCTACGAGACGGCCGTCGTCGAGTACGGCGACCCGGTCGGCGTAGGCGGCGGCCGATGCCAGATCGTGCAGCACCACCACCACGGCGGCCCCGGCGGCGGCGCGCTCGGCGGCGAGGGTGAGGACCGCTTCCTGATGTCCGAGGTCGAGGGCGGCGGTCGGTTCGTCCAGCAGCAGGGTGGCCGTGTCCTGGGCGAGGACGCGGGCGAGCGCGACGCGGGCCCGTTCGCCGCCGGACAGGCCGGTGAACGCCCGGCCTGCCAGGTGGGTGCTGTCGGTGGCCGCCAGCGCGGTCTCGACCGCCGCGGCGTCGTCGTCCGCGCGGCGGGTGCGTTGCCAGGGTGCGCGGCCCATCGCGACCACTTCGGCGGCGGTGAACGGGAAACCGACGGTGTGCGCTTGCGGGAGGACGGCGCGGCGGCGGGCCATATCGACCGGGGTCCAGGCGTGCAGCGGGCGGCCGTCGAGTTCGACGGTGCCGCGTCCGGAGGCGAGTTCACCGGCCAGGACCGCGAGGAGGGTGGATTTACCGGCGCCGTTGGGGCCGACGAGTGCCACGACTTCCCCGGCGGTGACCTCGAAGTCGATATCGTCGAGGACCCGGCGGGTGGGGCCGCCGCCGTGCCGGTCGAGGGTGACCCCGCGGGCGCGCAGCGTGACGGTGCCGGGTGCGGGTTCGGTGGGCAGGTCGTGGGCGCGGTGCAGTAGTGTGCCGAGGCCGCGGCGCAGCGGCGCGCGGGTGAGTGCGGTCATGCCCAGCCTCCCGCCCGGGCGCGGGTGCGCCGTAGCAGCCAGAAGAAGAACGGCCCGCCGATGAGTGAGGTGAGCATGCCCAGCGGCAGGTCGGCGTTGTCGACCAGGGAGCGGGCCGCGACATCGGCGGCGAGCAGCACCACGGCGCCGGTGACTGCGCTGACCGGTATGAGCGCGCGGTGGCCGGGGCCGACGAGCATACGGACGACGTGCGGGACGACCAGCCCGACGAACAGGATGATGCCGGTGAAGGCGACCCCGGCGGTGGTGAGAACCGCGACGATGACGATGACGGCGCGGCGTAGCCGTTCCACGTCGACGCCGAGGTGGCGGGCGGCGGATTCGCCGAGGGCCAGCAGGTCCAGCCGGGGGGCCACGAGTACGGCGGCGCCGATTCCGGCGACGGTGAGGGCCGCGACCACGGCGACGGCGTCCCAGGTGGCGCCGTTGAGGCTGCCGAGCTGCCAGAACACGATCTGGTCGCGGGCCGCGGGCGAGGCGACGAACAGCAGGAACGCGATGAGGCCACCCGCGAACGCGTTGACGGCGACACCGGTGAGTACGAGGGTGACCACTTCGGTGCGGCCGTTGGCGCGCGACAGTACGTAGACCAGGACGGTGGTGAAGAGTCCGGCGGCGAAGGCCGCGGCCGCGACCGACCAGGCGGCGACGAACGCGCCGCCGAATACGATCACCGCGCCGGCGCCGACGGCGGCCCCGGCCGATACCCCGATCACTCCCGGTTCGGCGAGCGGGTTGGCGAAAACACCCTGTAGTAGTGCGCCGGCGGTGGCGAGGGCGGCGCCGACGAGGATGGCGAGCAGTACGCGCGGGAACCGCACCTCCCACAGGGTGACCTCGCCCGCCGGATGGGCGGGCAGCGGTCCCCAGTCCAGTCCGAGGCGGTGGGCGATACTGCCGGCGACCTCGGCCGGTGCGGTGGGGACCTGGCCGATGGCGGCCGAGGCCAGGGCCAGCACGACCAGAGCGAGTACGGCGACGGTGAGGGTGGTGAGGTAGCGGCGCCGCCGGTGGACGGCAGCCGGTGCCGCGGGTGGACGGGGCGGGTCCGCGCTCACTTCGGGGTGGTCGGGTATGAGCGCGGGCCCGGCGTGGTCGCGCCGGGCCACCTTCTCCGGGTCCGGATCGCTCATGCGCCGGTGTGTCCGTACACGGCGCCGGACAGCGCGGTGATCACCCGGCCGGTGTTGGGCCCGAAGGACAGCAAGACCGCGTCGGACATATCGACGACGCGTTTGTTGTGGCCGGCGGGGGTCTGGGCGATACCGGGGATCTGTGTGATGCCGTCGACGCCGCCGATCGAGTTCATGCCGTCGGTCATCACCAGCAGTACATCGGGTGCGGCCGCGATCATGGCCTCACTGGTGATGGCGGTGAAGGGTTCGGTGAGCCCGGCCTCCTGCCCGGCATCGTGGGCGCCGAGGGCGGCGATGAGCGCGTCGGCGCCGGAGCCCGGTCCGGCGAGCATGGTGATCGCGCTGGAGCGCAGATACAGGAAGGCGATGCGCAGGGGCGGGTCCTGGGCGGGGACGGCGGCCGACGCGGCGGCGATCTCGTCGCTGGTGCGCCGGGCCAGCTGCTGTCCGCGCTGGGGGACGCCGAGCGCGGCGGCGACGGCCTCGATCTGCGGTACCACGCCCTCCATGGTGCGTTCGGGATCGAAGTAGACGACGGTGATGCCGGTGGCGCGTAGCTGTTCGCGGACCGCGGGGGACGCGCTGGTGGTGTCGGTGAGGAAGACACTGGGCCGCAGCGCCAGAATCGATTCCACGTTCAGTGCCCCGTTGCCGCCGGTGACGTTGGGCAGGTCGGCGACGGCGGGGAAGGCGGCGGCGGTGCTGCGCCCGACCAGGTTTTCGCCGAGGCCGAGCCCCCACACGATCTGGGCGAGGGTGCCGTATCGGTCGGCGGCCACGATCCGGCTCGCGTCGGTGACGGTGACATCGGTGCCGTCGAAGGATCGGACGGTCGCCGGCAGGGCCGGGGTGGGCGGCGGTGTCAGCGCCACCGGGTCGAGATCGTCGAGGACGGCGGTGGCCGGTCCCTGCTGCCCCGCCGCGCCCGCGGGTTCGGATCCGCCGCAGGCCGCGGTGAGAACGAGCAGGCCGGCGACCAGGCCGGCCAGGAGGGCGCGCACCGGTCGCGGGTGCAGCCCGGCCACGAGCCGGGGCTTTCCGTGGTTGTGCCGCGCTACCGGCGCGGGGCCCGTCTCGATCATGTAGGCAAGGCTAATCCGTGCCGTCGTGCCGGTCCCGCGCCCGCCCCCGGCTAGGCGGTCGAACTCACATCGTCGAGCGCGGCGGCGATCGCGCGGGGCAGTTCGAGGGTTTCGGCGGCCAGCACTCCGGTGAGCTGTCCCATATCGCGGGCGCCGACGAACATGCTGGCGACGCCCGGCCGGTCCCGGACCCAGGCCAGCGCGACCGCCAACGGTGAAGTCGCGAGACCGTCGGCGGCGGTGACCAGGGCGTCGACGACGGCGGTGGCGCGGTCGTCGTCGAGCCGGCCGCGGATCTCGGCGGCGGTCGCCTCGTCGGCGGCGCGCGAATCGGCGGGCACACCGTCACGGTATTTGCCGGTGAGGATGCCCGCCGCCAGGGGTGCGGTGGCGACGATCCCGGCGCCGTGGTGGGTGGCCGCCGGTACCGTGTCGTCCTCCGCGCCGCGGGTGAGCAGTGAGTACGGGGTCTGGACGGAAGTGATCGGGGTGATCGCGGCGAGGCTGGCCAGCTGCCAGGCGGAGAGCCCGCGGACCCCGGCGTAGCGGACGCGGCCGGACCGGACGGCGTGGTCGAGGGTGCCGGCGACCTCGTCGAGCGGGGTGACCGGATCCCAGGCGGTGACCTGCCACAGGTCGAGATGGTCGGTGCCCAGTTCCAGCAGGGTGCGGTCGAGCTGACGCAGCAGGGTGCGGCGGGAGCAGTCGACGCCGACGCGGGTGGGGTCGGGTGGGGGTGGGTCGCTGCCGGCGGGTACGGCGGGGATATGCGGGACCAGCCCGGCGCCGGCGCACAGGACGAGCTCGTCGCGTGACACCAGATCCCCCAGCAGATCCGCCAGGATGCGCTGGGCCGCTCCACCGGTGTAGGCGGGAGAGGTGTCGACGAGGGTGCCACCGGCCTCGGCGAACGCGATCAGTTGCGCGGCGGCGGTATCGGCGTCGGTATGACCGCCCCAGGTGTGGGTGGCCAGGCCGATCCGGGACACCCGCAGCCCGCTGCGGCCGACGGTGCGCTGTTCCATCACCGGGTCTCCGTGTTGCTCACGGCGCCCAGCCTAGAGCGTGACCGCTCGGTGACCGTTCGCGGCGAACTCGTCGGTGTGGCGTGTCCGCCGCGCGGACCGTAGTCCGGCGCGCGCGGCGGGTGGCGGGCACTGTAGGGTCGCTGCGGTCGATCGCCGTGCCCGTGCGTGGGCAGGATGCCGTAAGACCGAAGGCGGAGCGGGTTTTCGGCGTGGTTCAGGAGGTTGTGTGGTTGGCGAGTCGATGACCTGGGTGCAGGCGTTGGTGCTCGGGTTGGTGCAGGGTCTGACGGAGTTCCTGCCGGTGTCGTCGTCGGGGCATCTGCGGATCGTGTCCTCGGTGTTCTTCGGTGAGGACGCGGGCGCGTCGTTCACCGCGGTCACTCAGCTCGGTACCGAGGCCGCGGTGCTGTTGTTCTTCGCCAAGGACATCTGGCGCATCGTATGTGTGTGGTGCGCCACCGTATTCGAGAAGCTCACGGCCCGGTCCCGGGAGACCGTTCCGGTCAGTGAAATGGTCACCACGAAACTTCCGGTCGTCACCGGGGCGGGCCCGGTGGGATATGACCCCGGCGCCGACGCGCAGCGCGAACTCGATTACCGCATGGGCTGGTATGTGATCATCGCCACCATCCCGATCGGGGTGCTGGGCATCGTGTTCAAGGACCAGATCCGTACCGGGGCCCGCAATCTGTGGCTGGTGGCGATCATGCTGATCGTGTTCGCGCTGGTGATCGCGGCGGCCGAACATTTCGGCCGCAAGGAGCGGCCGCTTGAACAGCTCACCACCCGCGACGGTCTGGTGATGGGTTTCGCGCAGTGCCTGGCACTGATCCCGGGTGTCTCCCGGTCGGGCGCCACCTCCAGTGCCGGTTTGTTCCTCGGGCTGGAACGTGAGGCGGCGGTGCGGTTCTCGTTCCTGCTGGCGATTCCGGCGGTCACCGCGTCCGGGCTGTTCAGTCTCCCGGACGCTTTCGAACCCGCCGGTGAGGGCCTGAACGCGTCGGGTCCGCAGTTGCTGGTGGCGACGCTGATCTCGTTCGTCGTCGGCTACGCGTCGGTCGCCTGGCTGCTGCGGTTCGTGGCGAAGCATTCGTTCTACTGGTTCGTGGGCTACCGGATCGTGCTGGGATTCGTGATCATCGGACTGCTCGCGGGCGGGGTCGTGGCCGCGACATGACCGGTACCGGCGGCCGGCGTGGGTTCGCCGGGAGACCGCGCGTGGCCGCGCCCATTAGGCTGGCCGTATGACGGTGATCCTGCTGCGGCACGGTGTGTCGACGTCCAATACCGGTGGCACTCTTGCGGGCCGCTCCCCGGGGGTGGAGCTCACCGACCGTGGTGGTGAGCAGGCGAAGGTCGTCGCGGAACGGCTGGCCGGGTTGCCGATCAGCCGGATCGTCACCTCGCCGATGCTGCGCTGCCAGCGCACGGTGTCGCCGCTGGCCGCCGGGCTCGGCCTGGAACCGGTGGTCGACGACCGTCTCGCCGAGGTCGACTACGGCGAGTGGACCGGCCGCAAGATCAAGGATCTGCTGGCCGAACCGCTGTGGCAGGTGGTGCAGCGGCACGCGTCGGCGGCGGTGTTCCCCGGCGGTGAGGGTCTGGCGCAGGTGCAGGCGCGGGCGGTGTCGGCGATCCGGGAACACGATCGCGCGCTGGCGGAGTTGCACGACGGTGACCGGCTGTGGGTGGCGTGCACGCACGGTGACGTCATCAAATCGCTGCTGGCCGACGCGCTGGGGATCCATTTGGACGGTTTCCAGCGGATCATGGTCGAGCCGGCCTCGCTGAGCGTGATCCGCTACACCCGCACCGCGCCGTTCGTCGCGCGGATGAACGACACCGGCGCGGACCTGTCCGGGCTGGCACCCGCACCGGCGGCCGAATCGGGCACATCGGGCCCGGTGCCCGGTGGGGAGATCGGGGCGGGAAGGAAAGACGGATAATGGGTATGCCCGATACCGGCGGATGCGCCACCTCTCGGCGGCTTCGGGCGAATCGGCGTCCGCGCCGGGATACGGCGCAGCGGAGCACCGCAGCCGAACAGGGTCACGTATCAGGAGGTGCATGTGTCACGCGCAATCCATGTTTTCCGCACCCCCGAACGTTTCGTCGCCGGAACCGTCGGTGAGCCGGGCGATCGCGCGTTCTATCTGCAGGCGGTGGAAGAACCCCGGGTGGTGAGCGTGCTGCTGGAGAAGCAGCAGGTGAAGGTTCTCGCCGACCGGATGGGACTGCTGCTGGACGAGGTGCAGCGCCGGTTCGGTGCCGAGGTGCCGCCGCAGGCCGAGGCGATCAACGACAACGACCCGCTGGTGACCCCCATCGATGCCGAGTTCCGGGTGGGCACCATGGGGCTGGGCTGGGACGCCGACGCGGGCGCGGTGGTGGTGGAGTTGCTGGCGATCACCGAGACCGAGGTCGACGAATCGGTGGTGCTCGACGATACCGAGGAGGGCCCCGACGCGGTGCGGGTCTTCTTGACCCCCGATCAGGCGCGGGAGTTCGCGTTGCGGTCCACGCGGGTGATCGCGGCCGGGCGGCCGCCGTGCCCGTTGTGCGGGGAACCGTTGTCGGCGCGCGGCCATATGTGTGTGCGGACCAACGGCTACAAGCGCGGCGAACTGTTCGGCGCGAGTGATCTGGAGGAATGAGCGTGCCCGATACCGGGGACGTGTTGTCCACCGGTGACCTGACGGTGCTGGGCCGGGTGGGAGTCGCCAGCAACGTCACCCTGGTCTGCGATCTGGCGGCCGCCGACGGCGCGTTCCGGGTGGTGTACAAGCCGGTGCGCGGC
>NZ_JBSFRU010000309.1:0-7852 GCF_053589395.1 Nocardia sp. NPDC003345 | reverse complement strand
ACCCTCGGGTCCGCTCCCGCCGCATTTCCGGAGGTTCGTTCCGCATGTCGAGTACATCGGTCCCCCGTCGGCGCTTCACCCGCCGCTCGGCACTCGGCATGCTCGCCGCCGTCCCTGCCGTGGTCTCGGCAGCGCACAGTGCCACGGCCGCGCCCGCCGCGTCGGCTCCCGGCCGGCGGCCGAACATCTTGGTGATCATGACCGACCAGGAACGCGCCGATATCGCCTTACCGGATGGTTTCCGGCTACCCACCCGCGACCGGCTGGCGGCCTCCGGGGTCCGGTTCGCCATGCACCACACCCCGACCGCACCCTGCTCACCCGCACGTTCAGCGTTCTTCACCGGTTTGCACGCCCCGGTCTCGGGGATCACCGACAACGTCCGCGGCAGCGGCGAACTTCTCGATACCGTCGTGGGCGCGACCGCGTCGCCCGATCTGTCCACAACCATCCCCACCCTCGGCACCGTGCTGCGCGGCGCCGGCTATCGGACGGCCTATGTCGGTAAATGGCATCTTTCCGATACCGCCGGATCCGATCCGGCCGCGCTCACCGCCTACGGTTTCGACGAATCCCGTGATGTGCTCACCGGCGGCGGCCCCAACGAGGGACTGCGCGAAGATCCCGGCGTCGTCGAGCAGGCATGCGATTGGCTGCGCCGCCACGGCGCCGACCCCGACCCCTGGTTATGTGTGGTGAGCATGATCAACCCGCACGATATGATGTTCTGCCCGCGTTTCTACCGGCTCGCGGATGTTCCCGATTACGGCGCCGCGGTCCCGGGCAATTTCGAATCCGACCTCACCACCAAGCCCGGGGTCCAAACCGCCTGGCGCGACCTGAACCAGGTTGTCGGCGGCGTGATGCCCAACGACGTCGGCTCGCCGGAGGGTGAACGCCAGTGGCGGCAGTGGGGAAACTGGTACCTGGAACTCATGCGCAGCACAGATATCCACTTCGGTCACGTACTCGACGCCCTGGCCGGGAGCGGGGGCGCCGGTGACACCGTCGTGGTCCAGGTGGCCGACCACGGCGAGATGGGCGGGGCACACGGTCTGCGCCAGAAGGGCGCCATGATCTACCGGGAGAACCTGCGGGTCCCGCTCGTGATCTCCGATCCCCGCACCACCGCCGTACACGGCAGCGTCGCCGGCGCCCCGACCTCTCATATCGACCTGGTTCCCACCCTGGCCGCGCTGGCGGGCGCCACCGCGCCCACAACTCCCGGGCACGACCTCACCCCGCTGCTGGCCGACCCCTCCGGAACGGTCCGCGATTCCCTGCTCATCACCTCCGACGCGAGAACCAGCGGCGGGATGCTTCCCGGTATCAATTACTGCCTGCGGGGCGTGATCACACCCCGCTACAGCTTCGCCCGCTATTTCAACCCGAAATCCGCTGACGGCCCACGAACGGATTTCGAGTACGAGCTCTACGACCGGTACGAAGACCCCTCGGAGATGCGTAATCTCGCCCACCGAGGCGGGTCCGCGGGTCTGGTAGCGGAAATGAACGACATGGTCGACTCGCTCGTCACAACTGAACTCGGCGCCCTACCGAGCTGATCCACGGCCGGCGCGCGGGCAACCGGCCCGGCGGTGGTGGCCGTCGGGGCCGCCTCATATTCCTGAGGTGGCCGCACGATGCCGGGTGACGTCGAACGGCTCGAAGTACGCCTGACCCACCGCGAACATGCCCCGCTGCGGCAGCCAGAAATCGCCGATCCGCGCCTGCTCGGCCACCGGCCCGGGCGGGCCGATGGAGACACCACGGATACGGGCCGCCGTGCGGTCGACGGTCCACAGCAGTTTCGGGTTCAGCCGAAACCACTGACCGTTGGGAGCGGTACCGCGCAATCGCACCCGCCCGACCCCCAACGCCGGACCAGCGATCCGGGACATCACGGAAAGAACCGCCGGGCTGTGCCACAACCTCGGCGGCATGAGGTTGCCCAGACCGGACATCACCCTGGTCGCCGGTGACCGGCTCAACTCGATATCCCAGACGAGCTCGCCGGGTATCTCCACGGTCAATGCGGCGGGTCCGGTCCAGGTGAGGGCGATATCCGCACAGCGGGCGTCCGCCAGCGCGGAGCCGTAATAGCGCGGACAGCTCACCTCGGCCGGCGCACTGCTGAAGATGACCCATTGCCCGGCGGGGTCGCGGTGCCAGACCGACTCGTATCCCGGCCCCACCGAACTGGCGCCGAAACGCCGGAACGCCAGGTAGTGGCCGCTGGCGAACGGCTGCCCCATCACTCCGTACCCAGCGAAACCTTCCCCGTCGCCATCGGATAGCACCGGTGTGGTTTCCGCGATCGATCTCGGGCTGTCGGTCATTGCCGCCTCCTCGACGAACGGGCCCCGGCTACCACTATCCTACGTCCGTGACCTGGCCGAACGCTCGTCCTGCCCGGCCGCCGCCACCGGCCTGTTCAACCGGCGATATTCGAGGGTCATCAGCAGCGCCACGAAGGCTCCGGCCGCCGTCGATACCTTGGCGGCATCCAGCCTGATGAACGAATTGTCGACCAGCGCGTACCGGTGACCGAGAGCGACCACGAGGCCACCGACGGCGATATTGGCCTGCATCGCCGCGGAGGACACGATATCCATCAGCGTGAACGTACGTACCCGGTGTGCCGGCTCGACCACGTCGAACTCCACACTGCCGGTCGCCACAGCGAACACGCACTTGGACAGCTGGAAAGCGAGAACCAGGACCGTGAACACCGCGATGGCCGCGGTGGCGGAACCGATTTCGGGCAGAACCGTCCAGATGACCATCTCGGCGACCAGCGCACCGCCGAATACCGCCAGGGCGCGGTGGGTTCCGAAGCGGGCGATGAACCAGCCGGCCATCGGCATTCCGGCCAACGCCGCCGCCGTTCGCAGCACGAGAACGACTCCGAGCGCTGCCGCCGGTACGGCCAGTACCGATATCGCGTAGACCGAGAGCAGGGGCACACCGATCAGGAATTGTGCGATCTGCGCGAGCAGGATCACGCGATTGGTCCGTTCCGACAGTATCTCCCGCCAGCCCACTCGCGCCGCGGCCTGCTCCGCCCGGTGGTGCGCCACCGGGTCCGGAAGAACACGAAATACCAGCACGGAGGCCACCGTGTAGAGCAGGCAGTAGCCCAGAACGCAATGATAGAAGGCCGATCCGACCTCGCCGCCGAACACCGTTGTCTGCACTACGAACGCGGCGGCGAGGGTGCCCTGCGACGCGAAGCCCGCGATGGACAGGTAGACCGGGCGCGTCGCCGACGTGGTGAAGTCGGCCACCCACGCCGACCACGCGGCTCCGTACGAAATGGATATCGCTATCTCCGCCGATACCGTTCCGGCGATCAGGCAGATCGCACCGGCCGTCCGTGACGCTGTCGCTGCGTCTCCCGCGGCGAAGAGCAACAGCAGCGACGGTATGAACAGAAGGCTGCCCCCGATCATCGTCCGGCGATGCCCGATCGATTCCACCAGCCGCGGAGCGAACAGCTGGATCGGGACGCTGACGATCATGGTCAGGGCGACCACGGATATCAGGCTTGGGCTGTATCCCAGCGTGCGTGTCACATACAGCTGAAATATGTCACCCGACATACCGCCTGTCGCGTAGCTGAAGAGAACCATTCCCGAAGCGGGAATCAGCGACGCCAGTGCCGGTCCGCCGAGCCTTCGTGGCCCGCCCATCGCACTTCACACCTGTCCAGCGTGTTCCTGTCTGCGGGTTCTGCCGTTCAGAGGGAGAGCGAGCTTTCCGTTTCCGGAGGGTCTGTGGCGACCACCTGAGCGGGCCGTGGGCCGGTAGCGGCGGAAGAGGTGGGTGTCAGGCCGCGCAGGCTGGAGGCCGCCGCGATCAGAGCGGGATCGGTACTCGCGGCTGTTTCGAGTGGCGGCGTGGGCGCGGGCAGTTGCGGCTCGAGCCCGGCCTCTTCGCCGGTGTCCCCGGTGTCCAGGAGTTGCTCGCTCTGCCCCGGTTCCTCCACCACCGGTTCCTGGGCCGGAGCCGCTTCCTCACCGGGCAGACCCGTCTCCGCAGGAGGCTGGGCTCCCTCCTCACCGGCGGCTCCCTCGCCCGAATCCGTCGGCGCGGGTTGCTGCCCCAGGCCCTCGTCTCCGGCGGGCGCAGCACCCTCGGGGACCTCCGAAACCGGCACATCGCCTTCGGCCGGCGGCTCCGCTGCCGCGGGCTGGTTGTCGACGGCATCGATGACGGTCGCGACGGCATCGCCGGTGGCGCCGATGATCTCGTCGAGGTTGCCGGCCAGGCCACTGACCGCCGTGATCAGATCCGGGATCGTGCCGGTGATACCGCTGACAGCGGTCACCATGCCGGTGATATCGGCGGGAGTCCATTGCGTCGCCGCACCGGTATCCGCCGGAGGTGTCGCTGCCGGATCGTCACCGCCGAGACCGGCATCCTCCTGGCTCGGCTCGGAGCCGTCGCCGGCCGTGTCCTCGAGTACCGGCGCGGCCGGCTCGCCGGTATCCGACGGGTCACCGCCGTCATCGGTGCCGGCCGGGTCCCCGGTCGACGAGCCGGGAACCTCGGCGGTCTCGCTGATCTCTGCGGCGGCCGGTGCGCTGGTCAGCGCCAAGCTGGACGGGGTGTCCTGTTCTGTGGGGGTCTCCGGGGTGTCCTCGGGTGTCCGCGCGGGGTTCTGCCCGGCCGGCGGGGTGTCGCCATCGGGTTCGGTGACGGCCGGCTGGGAGCCGACCACGGCAAGATAGCTCGGTTTCCCCGAGACAGTGCCGAGTTCGGTATCGGCCGAAGGCGCGCCGCCGGGAGATAGGAACGCCGCGGGCTCGATGGCCTCGACCGCGAGGATCAACTGGTCGTAGCCCACGGTCACCGCGGTGTGCGCCTCGGCGCACAGGGTTGTGAAGCGAGCGACCTTGGCGTCGATCTCGGGGACGAAAACCTGATCGAGCCAGTTACGGCACGCCGTGGCCGGTTCGACCCCCTCGACGTAATGCTCGGGAAGCTCACTACGAAGCCGGTCCTGCGTCGACTCGCCGGTATCCCCGCGACCCGCGGCGAGGTCGATCAACCAGTCGATCTGCTGCGGCGATTTACCCGCCGCGGCGTCCGCGGTGAACTCCTCGGCGATCGTATCCGCTTTGGTACGGACAGCGGTTTCGATCTGGGTGACCGCGGTGGTGGCCGCGGTCCGCACCGCGCGCAGCGCGTCGAGATTCGTGGTGACCCTGCCGCCGGTGTCGGTGAGGTATCCCCGCGCGTTGTCGGCGGCCGGCGATCCATTCCAGAAATCGGGAACCGCGGCGAAACGCGTGGTCTGCGTGGCGGCCTGGTCATCGAGGCGGCCGTCCAGCTCCTCGCCCAGTGTCGTCGCCAGATCGCCGAGCAAGGCGATATCCATGCCACGCTGCTGGTCGTAGCGGGCAGCCAGACCGAAGTAGTCGCCACCCGCGGGATCTCCGCCGGTCCATTCCCGGTACCGGGGTCCGAAGACCTCGAAATAGCGCAGGCCCGCGGCGCCGGCGTCCAGGATCCCGTCGATGCTGCCGTTGTCGCCCTGTCTCATTCGAACGACCCCGCCACCGCACCGAGGTTGACCGCCGTCGACTGATCGACACCGGTGCAACTGCTCGCGCTGGCCTGTAGGGCCGACCCGCAGTCCTGGACACAGTTGGCCCAGGCGAACAGCGATCGCCGCATATCGTCCAGGCCGCGCCCGATCCGTTCACCGGCCGCCTGATAGTCCCGGCCGGCATCGGCGATTTCGAACCCGCGCAGCACCTCCGCGACACGCAGCGCGGCGTCGTTGACCGCACCCGCGGACCCCTGCAGATCACCGGCGATGCCCTGCACCGCCGCCACATCCATCAACATGTCGGTCCCTCCCTACCCGGCGGCGAGCCCGCGCTGCCACCATCTCGCCGACCCGGCGCACCCCGCGATCCGAACCTGCACGCGGCCGGAACTTTTCGTCACAAGCTTGGACGACCCCGCCCGCCAGTTGGTTCCCGACGTCCGGAAATTCGTCTCCAACAGCGTCCCACGAAAGCGCAGTGCAGGCGTGCGCGCCGCTCGAACCGCACAAGCACACGAACCCGGTTCCCCGAGTGTGGGCGTGCGGCCGCCGGCGCCGCGAGGATGTTCCCGATTACGGAGCCGGCGTCCCGCGCGACTTCCGGTCCGACCCGCACCCGGCCCCGGCTGGAGGAGCCGGTGGTCTCGACCGGTGCGAAAACCGGCCACACGGTCCACGAATGGTCGGCCGGATATTCCTTATCCCGAAATTCCAGCGCCGGACATATGGGTGTAGTACCGTCCGGACAGATGTCCAACCTGCTGTTCGGATTGCTGTGCACGAGGTTGGGCCGGCACTGAACCAGGTGAAGGCGAGTATGCAGGGTGCGGACAGCCCTCCGGCGGCAGGCGGAGGCGCAGCGGAGATCAGCCGTGCGCAGGTCGGACCGAATCTCGCGAAGGCAGAGGTCGCAGCCGAGGCGGCAACCGGCGACGGCGCCGAGAGAATCGGACCGGGCACCACGCTGCGCCGAAATTTCTCCGGCACGGTCCTCGCCAGCCTGGCCACCTTCGGCCGCGCCCTCCGCATCGGTGCCTACGCGGTCCGGATCGGCACGCGGGACGCGGTGGGGCTGCGTTTCCAGGTGCGGGAGAGTTTGGCGCAGGCGTGGTTCCTGATCACGGTCACCGCCGTACCGGCGGTCCTGATGGCCATCCCGTTCGGGGTCATTCTCTCGGCCCAGGTCGGCAATATCGTCTCCCAGCTCGGTGCCGACACCATGATCGGCGCGGCCGGTGGAATGGGCGTGATCAAGCAGGGCGCGCCGATGGCCGCGGCCATGCTGCTGGGCGGCGCGGGCGCGGCGGCCATCGCCGCGGACCTGGGGGCCCGGACCATCCGCGAAGAAGTCGATGCCATGCGCGTCATGGGCGTGGATCCGATCCAGCGGCTGGTCGTACCCCGGATCGCCGCCATGATGGTGGTGGCGCCGCTGCTCAACATCCTGATCATCGTCGTGGGTATCGCGGCCGGGTTCCTGGTCGCGGTGGTGGCGCTCGATGTGACGCCGGGCAGCTACTGGGAGTCCTTCGGGTCGTTCACCACCACTGTCGATATCTGGGTGTCGCTGGTGAAGGCGATGATCTTCGGGTTCCTGGTGGTGATAGTCGCCTGCCAGCGCGGACTGGAGGCCAAGGGCGGGCCGCGCGGCGTCGCCGACGGTGTCAACGCCGCTGTGGTGATGTCGGTGGCGGCGGTGGCGGTGCTCAATACGGTGATCACCCAGATCGTCACCATGTTCATCCCGGTCAGGATGGCGTGATGGCCGCCGCGCCCTATGTCCCGCCGGGGCTGAAACGGCTGAGCCGGGTCGCGCGCCGGGTGCGGCCCCTGGGCCCGATCGACGCGATCGGCTTCGCGATCGGCTTCGGCTGGCAGGTGCTGTCCTCGATCCCCTACACCCTGCTGCACTACCGGCGCCAGACCGTCGCGGTGATCACCGATATGACCTGGGGCCGCGGCTCGGTGATCATCGGCGGCGGTGTGGTGCCCCTGATGCTGCTACTCGGCGCGTCCATGGGCGCGTCCATCGGGATCGAGGCCTACAGCGCGCTCGATCTGCTGTCGCTGGGCCAGCTCAGCGGCCTCATCTCGGCTTTCGGCATCACCCGGGAACTGGCGCCGATCGCGGCCGGGGTCGGGTTCGCCGCGCAGGCCGGATGCCGGATGACCGCCGAGATCGGGTCGATGCGGATCTCCGAGGAGATCGACGCGCTGGAATCCCTCGGCATCCGATCGGTGCCGTTCGTGGTGACCACCCGGGTGATCGCCGGAATCGTCGCGGTGGCACCGGCC
>NZ_JBSFRU010000308.1:0-7933 GCF_053589395.1 Nocardia sp. NPDC003345 | reverse complement strand
TCCGGTTCGCCGCCAGCTGCGCCAGATGCGCGCCCTCGAGCCGGTGCCGGATACCCGACATGGTCACGATGCCCTCGTCGCTCACCCCGGGGGTCATCGGCGACAACTGCACCACGCTCACATAGGGCTCCCCGGAATCCTGCACGGCACGGTTCTCCTCGAGGATGCGCCGCTCGATATCGGCCAGTTCGGGCGCGAAGACCACACTGCCGTCGGTGACCCCGGCGCATTCGTCGTGCGGGCCGCTGCGCACCACGCCCTCGCCGCAACTGCGGGCCGATTCGATCATCGCCGGCACGACCTTCGCCGCGGCCAGCACGACCACCAGGCCCACCACACAGGCGCCCGCGATCCACAGCCACTTCCGATACCCGGGGGCCGGGGGTTCGATCTGGATACTCACCGATATCTCTCCGCCCGTTCGTACAGCAGCAGCGCCCCGCGGCCGAGGCCCCGCGCCAGCTGCCGGAATTCGTTCTCGATGGTGCGGTTCAGGGTCCGCTGCGGATCGCCGAGCGGATCGTTGGCGATCCACAGCGCGGCGATGAGCCAGGCGAGATCGTCCTCGGGAGCCATCCCGTTCTCCCGGACGATCACCTCCACCTGGGTGAAGGGGGTCGCGGTGGCATCGGGCCGGCGCGGTGCGGAAGTGATGAGATCGAGGTCGGAAAGCCATTCGGTGGCCGTGCCGCGGCCGAACTCGGGATGCCCGGGCAGGAACGGCCGGTTCAGGTACTCCACGGCATCGGCGAGGTTGCCGAGCGCGAGATCGTGGTAGATGGCCTCGGCCGTCGCCGCGGGATCGCCGTCACGGGCCCGGTGCCGGTAGACCTCGCGGCACAGGATATGAGTGTTGTACCAGTCACGGGGATCGTCGGGTTCCCGCTCGGCGAGTTCGGACAGCAGGATCCGGCGCAGCCAGGTGTCGAGCAGCATCTCCGGATCCGGCCCGTCGGTGGCGCGGATCCACAGGCGGTTGCGCAGTTCCTGCAGCAGCGCCTCCCCGTCGGGGAGCGCGGAATCGAGGACTTCCGGCTGGTAGAGCACGTCCACGGTGCGGCCGGCCGCGGCGGTGACCAGATCGCGCAGACTCTCGGCGTCCGGGAAATCGGCGAGTAGCCGCTCCCTGGCGCGGTCGAGCACGGTCCCCGGAGCGTCGGCCGGTTCTTCCAGAGGATCGTGCTGGGTGCCCACGGCCGTGGTGAGCACGGTGCGCGCGGCCGCCAGCGGCTCGTTCTCGTCGCCCTGGCCCAGCGCGGCGATGACATCGGCGGTACCGGCGGCGTTACCGCCGGTGAGCGCGCGCACGAACTCGGCCACCCGGGGTACCGAGCGCATCCGCCGATCCGCCGCGAGGTCACCGGTGGTCTGCACGCTCAGCCGGCTCAAATCCAGCAGATACCAGGGGAACCAGGTGGTCGCCGGGTTCTCCGGATCGGGGAAGTCGGTGTGGATATCGGCCGGGTCGCGCGGTGTGGGCCAGTCGATGCCGCCGGTGCGATGTTCGGGTTCGCGCCGTTCGGTCTCCTCGCTGAAGCGGTGCATACCCGGGCGATGCCAGCATTCGCTCCACGCCGGCAGCCATTGCGCGCTGGCCGCCACCACCGCCAGCGGATCGGGTTCGGGGCCGGTGCGCCGCCGCGCCTCGCGCAGGGTCTGCAGGAACAGCCGGCCCGACGGCGTATGCGCGTTGTCCAGCAGCAGGACCGAATTCAATGTCCGGCTGCGCCCCCGGACCCCGGCGTAGGCCTGGCGCAGATCGTGCAGGAAGGCCATGCCGAACACGGCATCGGCCTCCGCGCGTGACTCCTCGTCCCCGTGTGACCATTTGGCGAGGTCGATGAGCATGTCCTCGCGCCGGGTCTCATCGCCGACCAGCCGCGGGCCGTGGGTGATCCGGTGCCTGATGTTCAGCCGGTTCAGGCTCTGCAGCAGTGATTCGACGGCCATGCCCACCCACGGGGCCAGACCCTCGGGTACCTGTCCGGCGGCCTCGAGGATATCGGTGACCCCTTTGCTGCGCGCCTCCATCGGCGTGCTGCTCGACACCACATCGCGCAGATTCCGCAGGGCCGCGCGGCGATTGTCCTCCTGCATGTGCAGGGTGCTGCCCACGGCGACCAGGCACAGCCACAGCTGCGGAAAGGCGATGCGGCCGAACTGCTTACGATGCCTGCCCAGTTCGAACGCGAGTTCGCCGAAGACCTCGCGCGGCGCGCGGTCGACCGGCGCCAGATCGATATAGGCGTGCGGAAGCCGGCCGCAGCGCTGGGCGAGTGCCTGCAGCAGAACGGTTTTCCCGCTGCCGTGCGGACCCACGGCGACGACGACCGGCAGCGCTCGGCTCCGGCGCTGCGGTCGTTGGACCAGCTGTTCGATCAACGGCCCGGTGATCGGTTCCAGCCCATGCAGTTTCGGGCCCTCTGCAGGCACATCCCCTCCCGGTGCGGTCTCGATACCGGTATATCGAGCCCGGCGCGCAGAACGTTCACATCGGCACGCCCGGCCTATGCCGGCCGAGCCGGGACGAAGATATCGATCGGTAGGGCCATATTAGGCAATAACGCCGACAGTGTCGGGCCACGACGGGAAATCGTGCGGCCGTGATCCGGTGAGTGGAATCCGGATCGGCCGGAACCGGGAACCCGTCGCATGCGGCGGTGGGAAGCATGCTGATCGGCGGCGGCGGGAAGTCGTGACGCCGGGTTGTCGGCCCGGTCGGCTACCGTTCGGATATGACCAGGTACGCCGCGCTGCTGCGGGGAATTGCGCCCAGCAATCCGAATATGAGCAATGAGAAGTTGCGGGGCGTGTTCACCGGTCTGGGGTTCGAATCGGTGAGCTCCGTATTGTCCAGCGGCAATATCGTCTTCACCGCCGAGAGCACCCCGGCCGCCGACCTCGAGGACCGTATCCAGGAGGCGCTGAACGCCGAACTCGGTATCCCGGGCGGCACCATCATCCGCGACCACGCCGAACTGCGCGCGCTGCTCGACCGCGACCCGTTCGCCGGATACTCCCACTGCCGGGAGACCTATCTGGTCGCCACCTTCTTCAAGGACGCGGCGCACGCGAAGGTCCGACCGCCGGCCGAGCCGGACCCGCTGACCACCGTCGTCGGATACGACAGGCAGGCCCGGGCCTTCCTCGCGATCATCGACAACTCGTCGCCGAAAACCCCGAATTTCATGGCCTGGCTGGAGCGCAGCTACGGCAAGGACATCACCACCCGCACCTGGCTCACCGTGCAGCGGGTGGTGAAGAAGATGGAATCGGCGACGTAGCGTGCCGGTGACGGCTCACGCGTCCTGCACGACGCCGTTCTTCTTGCGTTCGATATCGGCCAGCGCCGCCTCGTGGGCTGCCCGTTCGGCGGCCCCGGCCTCCCAGGTCGATTTGCGGTTCTTCACCACCCGGGCCGGTGCGCCGACCGCGATGCTGTAATCGGGGATATCGCCCTTCACCACCGCGTGCGCGCCGAGCACACAACCCCGGCCCACCTTGGTTTCGCGCAGCACGGTGACCTTGGCGGCGATCCAGGTATCGGGGCCGATCCGCACCGGGCTCTTCACGATGCCCTGGTCCTTGATCGGCAGGGTGATGTCGTCCATCCGGTGGTCGAAGTCGGTGATGTAGCACCAGTCGGCCACCAGCGTCGATTCGCCGATCTCGATATCGAGGTAGGTGTTGACGACATTGTCCTTGCCGAAGACCACCTTGTCGCCGATCCGCAGCGACCCCTCGTGACAGCGCACGGCGTTACCGTCGCCGATATGGACCCAGCGCCCGATCTCGAGCCGGCCCAGGCCGGGGGTCGCGTGGATCTCCACCCGGCGGCCGAGGAACACCATCCCGCGCAGGATCACATGCGGGTTGGCGAGCCGGAATTTCGCCAGCCGGTAGTAACGCACCAGGTACCACGGGGTGTAGGCGCGATTGGCCAGCACCCAGCGCAGCGAGTCGAGGGTCAGGAAACGGGCCTGACGCGGATCGCGCCGGCGGGAGCCCTGCCAGCGTGAACGCAACGGTGCGCCCCACATGCTCGTCACGTACGTCTCTCCTGTTCGCCGGGCCGGTACCGCAGACAGCCTACTTTCGTGCTCCGCCGCGCAGGCCTATACCCTTCCGTTAATCTCACACACGCGTGTGGCCCGGGGAGATCGACGACGAGGAGACCAGCAGGTGCGTATCGGCAACGGCGTGCGGACCGTGTCCTGGCTGGCGGCGGCGTGCGCCGCGGTGGGAGTGCTGACCGCGTGCGGCACGGACGTCGACGACATCACCGTGGGCCGCGGGCTGGGCTGGCCCGCGCCCGGCCACGAGGCGCGTAACAGCGCGAACACCCCGGTGGAGGGGTCGCGGGCACTGAGCCTGCAGTGGTCGCGCCCGGTCGGGGGGCCGATCGTGCAGCCGGTGACGGTGGGCTCGGAGGGGCAAATCTTCCTCACCACCGGCACCGACGCCGATTGTGAGATCTTCTCGTACCAGATGCGCACCGGCCGCAAGCGCTTCTGCAATCCGCTCGGCCCCCATGCCATCTACTCACCGACGATCCTCGACGGCGCCAGCAATGTGTACGTCGGCCTGGACAGTGCCGTGGAATCGGCGAATCAGCTCGGCCAGCCGCGCTGGCGCACCCCGGTGGCCGGGGTGCCGACCGGGATGCAGTTCACCGGGGACGGCCACCTGCTGGTGATCACCCAGGCCGGCCAGGTCGATGTGCTGGAACGGCAGACCGGTAAGCGGATGGTGCCCACTCAGCAGCTGCTGCCCCGCCCCGATTTCCTGCAGGACCCCGGGCTGGATTGGCCGCCCCCCGGTGCCGGCCTCGAGGATTGCCGTACCGGCGGGCCCGGCTGCCCGGTCGCGACCGTGGCGGCGATGGATCTCGACGCGGGGCGGATCTACGCGACGGTCCGCAAACCCGGAGCCCCCGCCGCCGCCCTGGTGGCCCTGCGCTACGCCGACGGCAAGGTCGTGCAGGAATGGAGTTCGGACCTGCTCACCGGTGGTAGCGCCACCGATCCCGCGCTGTCGGCCGACGGCTCCACGCTCTACATCGGCGACAACAGCAAACGCCTGCTCGCCGTGAACACCGCCGACGGCACCCCGAAATGGGAGGCGCATCTGGACTGGGAACCGCGCCGCGGTATCTCGGTCTCCGACGACGGGCTGGTGATCCCGGCCGGTGACGACGGCTATCTGCTGGCCCTGCGCGATACCGGGTCCAGCTACGAAAGGGTCTGGGAGCGTAAGGATCTCGAACTTCGCGGCAGCCCCGTGCAGACCGCGGGCGGGACCGGTTACGTCACCGCGGCCATCGGCACCGGGCTCAACCTGATCACCTTCGATACCGCCACCGGCGCCACCCTCGACTCCGATGTGCTGCCCGGCGCGAAGGGCACCACCACGGGTACCGCGGTGGGTGCCGAGGGGGAGGTCGTGGTGGCCACCCGGATCGGCGAGGTCTTCACCCTCTACGAGAACGACTGACCGCGACGGGCCCCGGTACCGGGGCCGGACCGGTTACTTGGGGTCGCGCTCCGGCAGCGGGCGTTCCACGATCACCGGGCGGCCGAGCGGGTGGCGGATGCGGCGTTTGGCCTCCGCGTACACCCCGGCGGTTTCCGCGGCGACCACGTCCCAGGCGAAATCGGCGGTGAGCCGTTCCCGGGCGGCGAACGCGCGGTCCTGAGCGGTGACCGGATCGTCCAGCACCGACACCACCGCCTCCGCCAGTCCGGAGACATCGCCCGGTTCGAACGAGGCGCCGGTGACACCGTCGATCACGGCTTCGCCCAGACCTCCCGCGGTCGAGGTGACCAGCGGGGTCCCGGCCGCCGCGGCCTCCAGGGCGACGATGCCGAACGGCTCGTAGCGGCTCGGCAGCACGACGGCGTCGGCGCCGTGCAACCAGCCCAGCAGTTCGGTGTGGTCGAGGCGGCCCGCGAAATGAACCGCCCGCGCCACCCGGTGCGCCCGACTGCGTTCCCGCAGCCATTCGAATTGGGTACCGACCCCGGCCACGGTCAGCGTGGTGCCCGGATGCGCCCGGCGGATCCGGGGCAGGGCGGCGATGGCGTCCTGGACGCCCTTCTCGTATTCGAGCCGGCCGACGAACAGCAGCCGGGGCGGGCCGGTGCGTGGGGTGCGGGTGCGGAACGTCCACGCCCCCACATCGATTCCGTTGCGGATGACATGCAGCGGTACCCGGTCGGGGTGATAGAGCCGTTCCACCTCGTCCTGCATGGAGGTGGAGCAGGTGATGAGCGCGTCCGACTCGTTGGTGAGCCACCATTCCACCGAATGCACTTGCCGGTTGACCCGGCCCGCGACCCAGCCGCTGTGCCGGCCCGCCTCGGTGGCGTGAATGGTCGAGACGAGCGGGACGTCGTAGTACTCGGCCAGCGCGATCGCCGGATGCGCCACCAGCCAGTCGTGGGCGTGCACCACATCGGGGGTCCAGCCCTCACCGATACCGGGTTTGTCCAGGGCGGTGCCGGCGCGCACCATGGCATGGCCCATGGCCAGGGTCCAGGCGAGCATATCCTCGCCGAAATCGAAGATCGGCGGATCCTCGGCGACCGCCACCACCAGGACACCCTCGGCGACGAACGAATGGGTGGGATGGGTCGCCGGGCTCGTGCCGGTGGGGCGCCGGGACAGCACCACTACTTCGTGCCCGGCCGCGGCGAGCGCGGTGGCCAGGTGATGGACGTGTCTGCCGAGCCCTCCGACGACGACCGGTGGGTACTCCCACGACACCATCAAGATCTTCATCGCGGTCCTTCTGCAGGGGTGACGCGTAGCCTACGCGCGTCCAGGCCCGGGAACACCCCGTCGGCCGCCGCCCATCCCGCCGCCAGCTGCCGGGCGCGGGACAACTGTCCGGACTCCACCGCACCGGCGATCTCGCGGACCGCGTGGGCGTGCTGATGAGCCCGATCACGCGCGTATCCGGCGGCGGAGTCCTTGCTGACCATGAACGCCCAGTCGCTCGACACCGTCAGAATCGCCTCGCGGACCAGCTGATCGGCGACGGGGTCGCGGCCGGCCGGCGCGTTCGCGCGCATCTTCGCGGCGGTATCGAGCGCCAGCCGCACCACCTCGTCGTTGAGATCCACCAGGTCACGGACCTGATCACCGGCCCAGACCCGCCAGTCCTTACCCGAACCCCAGGACGAATCGGTGAGCGGAACCGGCTCGCCCACATAGCCGCGGTCCCGGGCGTCGGCCAGCGTGCCGACGCTGATCCCGGCCTCCGGCAGCGCCCGCAGCACCCGGGCCAGCCACTGCGGGCCCTCGTGCCACCAGTGCCCGTAGAGCTCGGTATCGAAAGCGGCCACGACCAGCGCGGGACGCCCGATCCGCTCGGATTCGGAGATCAGTCGTTCGCGCACGGTCGCCACGAAATCGTCCACATCCCGGGTGATCTGCCCGGCGGCGAGTTCCGGATCGTAGGGAGCCTTGTCCGGGCCGGCCACCGTTTTCCCGGTGACGCGGGCGGGTTTGAGACCGGTGGCGTGATCGTAGTGATGGAAATCACGGTATGCACCGTTGCCCGGGTAGCCGGATTTCGGCGACCAGACCCGGTAGCTGACCGTGAGATCGCGGCCGAATGCCAGTACCGGAGAATCCCGGACCGGCCGGCCGAGGGTGGTGTCGCCGCGCAGGGCGGGCCCGTCGACCATGAAATGCGTCACACCGGCGGCGGCGTAGCCCGCTTCCATGCCCGGGGTGAATCCGCATTCCGGCGCCCAGATGCCCGACGGCGTGTGCCCCCACCGCAACCGGGCATCGGCCAGACCCTCGGTCAGCTGGAATTCGCGCAACCGTTCGTCGAGCAGCGGCTGGAACGGGTGGGCCAGCGGTCCACCCAGGAGTTCGATGGCCTCGGCATCCAGGAGCTCCCGCCAGACCGGCGACGCCCCGT
>NZ_JBSFRU010000307.1:0-7958 GCF_053589395.1 Nocardia sp. NPDC003345 | reverse complement strand
CAGCACATCGGGGAACAGGGCCCCGAACAGTAGCGCCGAGGCGGCGAGCACCGTCAGCGCGGTCCCGGCGAAGGACCACCCGTCTCGGCCGGCGAACAGCGCGACACCTCCGACGAGGAGACCGAACACCGCCGCCCCCACCAGGATCCAGGTCCAGCCGCTGCCGTGGGCGAGCTGGGTCCACAGGCCGAAACCGGCCACCACGACCGCCGTGGGCACCAGCAGCACCCTGGCGGTGCGTACGGCGTGGTCGCGGAGCTCTCCCCCGGTCTTCAGGGTCAGGAACACCGCCCCGTGCAGGGCGAAGAGCAGCCCGGTGGTGAGCCCGCCCAGCAGCGCGTACGGCGAGAAGAAGTCACCGAGCGACCCGGCGAACTGCTTATCGGCGTCCAGCGGGACCCCGCGCACGATATTGGCGAACACCCAGCCCCAGGCCAGGGCGGGTACCCAGGAACCGATCCCGATGCCGAGATCGCAGCGGGCCCGCCAGCGCGGATCGTCGATCTTGCCGCGGTATTCGATGGCGCAGATCCGCAGAATCAATGCCACCAGCAGAAGCAGCAGCGCGAAATAGAAACCGGAGAACATGCTCGCGTACCACTCGGGGAACGCGGCGAACAGCGCGCCACCGGCGGTGATCAACCAGACCTCGTTGCCGTCCCACACCGGGCCGATGGTGTTCAGCACCGCGCGGCGGCGAGTATCGGCGGTGGACGCGTCGGCCCCGAAGGAGGCGGTGTCCGTATCCACGGAGGACCCGCGGGCACCGCGCGTGAATATCGATCTCCTGCCCAGGATC
Source organism: Nocardia sp. NPDC003345 (assembly GCF_053589395.1). NCBI lineage: Bacteria > Bacillati > Actinomycetota > Actinomycetes > Mycobacteriales > Nocardiaceae > Nocardia > Nocardia sp. NPDC003345. The sequence continues at coordinate 7,159 of NZ_JBSFRU010000307.1, read as the reverse complement.
GGCATGAGCATGCCGACCCCGAAATCGAAACCCTCCAGCACGAAGTATCCGGTGAAGAGCACACCGATGAGCACAAACCAGAATTCCTGCAGTTCCATCACCGGCTCCTAGTAGGCGAACGAAAGCTGCTCTTCGGCAGGTTTTTCCGCGGTGCCGCCGGTTTCGGCGGTCTCGTCGTGCGGCCGCTCCGGGCCCTCCCGGACATAGCGGCGCATCAGGTAGAACCACACGACGGCAAGCAATCCGTAGACCAGCGTGAAGGTGATCAGCGAGATCCACACCGTCGCGGTCGCGTGATCGGACACCCCGTCCTGCACCATGAGGCGCAACTCCTGGTCGCCGGTCGGGTTGGGCACCACGACCCAGGGCTGGCGGCCCATCTCGGTGAACACCCAGCCGGCCGAATTCGCCAGGAACGGCGTCGGTATCGCCAGCAGGCTCAGCCAGGAGAACCAGCGTCGATCCGGGACCCGGCCGCGCCGGGTCATCCAGAAGCCGGCGAACACCAGCAGCGCCGACCCGGCCGCCAGCCCGATCATGGCGCGGAACGACCAGTAGGTCACGAAGAGGTTCGGCCGATAGTCACCGGGCCCGAACTTCTCGTTGTATGCCTGCTGAAGGTCCACCACACCCTGCAACTCCACGCCGGAGAACTTGCCTTCCGCCAGCCACGGCAGCACATAGGGCACTTCGAGCACATGGGTCACGCTGTCGCAGTTGTTGTGGGTCCCGACCGTGAGGATCGAGAAATCCGGATTCATCTGGGTGTGGCACAGCGATTCCGCGGAGGCCATCTTCATCGGCTGCTGGTCGAACATCAGCTTGCCCTGGACATCGCCGGTGTACACCAGCGCGATACCGGCGATCACCGCGACCAGCAGCGAGACCCGGGCCGCCGGACGCCACATGACGCGCGCTTCCTCGAGTTTGCCGGGGTCACCGCTGCGGGCGTGCCGGACCATCCACCAGCCGGCGATACCGGCGACGAAGGTCGCGGCGGTCAGGAACGATCCGGCGACCACGTGTGGGAAGGCCGCGAGGGCGGTGTTGTTGGTGAGCAGTTCGACGATGCTGGTGAGCTCGGCCCGCCCGGTCTCGGGGTTGTATCGCGCGCCGACCGGATGCTGCATGAACGAGTTGGCCGCGATGATGAAGTACGCGGACGCGTTCACCCCGATCGCGACCATCCAGATGGTGCCGAGGTGCACGAGTTTCGGCAGTCGTTGCCAGCCGAAGATCCACAATCCGATGAAGGTGGACTCCATGAAGAAGGCCACCAGCCCCTCGAGGGCCAGGGGTGCGCCGAAGACATCGCCGACGAAACGGGAGTACTCGCTCCAGTTCATCCCGAACTGGAATTCCTGCACGATCCCGGTGGCCACACCGAGCGCGAAATTGATCAGGAAGAGCTTGCCGAAGAATTTGGTGAGCCGATACCAGTGTTGCTTGCCCGTGATCACCCACGCGGTCTGCATCCCGGCCACCAGCGGCGCCAGGCCGATCGTCAAAGGGACGAACAAGAAGTGGTAGACGGTCGTGATGCCGAACTGCCACCGCGAGACATCCAGAGCGTCCACACCGAGCCTCCTGTTACTACGACGTGTCGTAGTACAAGATTACGCACGGAATCTCCCGGATCAATGTGTTGCCGGACACGACACGGCGATCGATCCCCATACGATCGCGCAACGAATTCCGGTCGGCACACAACAATCGACAAGAGGGGTTGTGCACAGCTCCCCTCCGCGGAGGGGTCGCCGCAGAATTCCGCTACCAGTCCGCGATGGTTCCGGTGCGTTCGATACCCCGATCGACCATCCCGGCGATCTCGGCGGCCGACTCCGATGCCGACATCCGCACGCCGTCCAGAGAATTCACCCGGGCCGCCAGCGTCACACTGCTGAGCATCCAGATGCTGTCGCAGTCGAACAGGTCCGCGGTGAACAGAGGTTCGTACCGGCATTCGTACCCGTGCCGCTCCGCCTCGGCGTACAGCGCGCGCTGGGTGACCCCGGGCAGCACGCCGTGCTTGTGCGGCGGCGTGAGCAACTGTTTGCCGCGCGCGATCACCACGGTCGACCGCGGCCCCTCCAGCACGCGGTGTTCGGTACTGGTGAAGATCACATCGTCGGCGCCCATCCGGGTGGCGAACCGCAGCGCGGCCATGTTGGTGGCGTAGGACAGGGTCTTGGCACCCAGCAACTGCCAGGGCGCGGCCTGGGCGAGGTCGATCGAGATACCGCGGGTCAGCGTCACCACCGCGACACCGTCGGTGCGGGCCTTCGCGACCCGGTCCGCCAGCGCTGTCACCAGAACGTAGGTCGTGGGCACCGGAACCGCTTCGGACAGTTCGCCGGACCGCACCGCGGCCGCGGGATCGCCGAGCGCGCTCTCTCTTCCTCTTGTCAGCACCAGGCGCATGACGCCTTCGGAATCGGCGCCCCATTCCTTGGCCGCCGTTTCCATCGCGGCGCGCCAGCGCGCCAGATCGGGCTCGGGTAGATCGAGTGCCTGCGCGGAACGGCGCAACCGGGCGAGATGAAAATCGAGCGCGCATACCGTGCCACCGCGGACCAGCGCCGTCTCGAAGATCCCGTCACCGCGCAGAACGCCGATATCGTCGGCATACAACAACGGCTGGTCCGCGTCGCGGATTTCACCGTCGAGTGTTACAAGAACTCGATCCACCATGGCCACGAGCGTAGGCCAACAGCGCCCGCGATGACGGCCGGAATGCCAGGCAGTCCGGACAATGTCGGGCCGGGCGGTCGCGCGGCCCGCAATGGGCCGACGGCCCCGTCCACCGACGTGGCCGTCCTGGTTGCGGTGTGCCGGTGCTGGTTAGAGTCGGGCGGTGGCGCGACGAACGGATAACGATCCAGCCGCGGCGCGGTCGGCGGTGACGGCGATACGCGAGTGGCTGCTCGACGAAACCCACCCCGCACCGGCCCGCACCGAACTCGCCGGCGCGGTACGGGCCACCGCGCGCGCCCTGGCGGCTGTCGCGCCGGGCCATTCGGTGGAGGTCCGGGTACCGCCGTTCGTCGCGGTGCAATGCGTCGAAGGCCCCCGGCACACCCGCGGCACACCGCCCAATGTCGTCGAGACCGATCCGCGCACCTGGCTGCTGCTCGCGACCGGCCTGCAGGATTTCCCCGCCGCGGTGGCCGCCGGGTCGGTGCACGCGTCCGGGAACCGGGCCGCCGAGATCGGCCGCTGGCTGCCCCTGGTACCCCTCAGGCCTGGCGACGCCTGACCCGACAGGCCCGAAACCCCAGGTCGGGACCCCGCTGATGCGCGCAGCGCCGATCGGCTCCTAGAGTGGAAGCCGTGTCCGTGGTCGCCGCACCCAGCCCTGTCCTCGCAGTACCGGGAGCCGTCGCCGCCGCGCCGGGCTCACCGGACGCCCTAGTGCCCTGGCACTACGGCGATCCGCTCGGCGAACAGCGCGCCGCCGTGCAGGACGTCGCCGTGGTGGATCGCTCCCATCGTTTCGTCTTCACCATCACCGGTGCGGAGCGGTTGAGCTGGCTGCACACCGTCACCAGTCAGCACCTCACCGAACTGGGCGACGGCCGGTCCGCCGAGAATCTGGATCTCGATCTCAACGGCCGCGTGCTGCATCATTTCGTGCTCACCGAGCTGGACGGCACGGTGTGGATCGATACCGAGGCCGATCGCGGCCCGGCCCTGCTGGACTTCCTCGCCAAAATGGTCTTCTGGGCCGACGCGCAGCCGCGGGAGGCTTCCGGTTATGCCGTCCTGAGCCTGCTGGGCCCCGGGACGGCCACCCTGCTCCCGGCCCTGGGCCTCGACCGGTTGCCCGATATCTACGAGGCCCTCCCGCTGACCGGTGGCGGCTTCCTGCGCCGGATGCCCTGGCCCACCGCCGACTCCTTCGACCTGGTGCTGCCCCGGGAGCAACTGCTCACCCGGTGGCGGGAGCTCGTCGACGCCGGCGCGCGGCCCGCCGGGTCCTGGACCTACGAGGCGCTGCGGGTGGCGGCCCTGCGACCGCGGATCGGGGTCGATACCGACGAACGCACCATCCCACACGAGGTCAACTGGATCGGCGGGCCGGAGGAGTACGGCGCGGTGCACCTGAACAAGGGTTGCTACCGCGGTCAGGAGACCGTGGCGCGCGTGCACAATCTCGGTAAACCGCCGCGGCGTCTGGTCCTGCTCCACCTGGACGGCTCCGCCGACGAACGGCCCGTTCCCGGCGACGCGGTCACCGCGGGTGGCCGTTCGGTCGGTGTCCTGGGCACCGTTATCGACCACTACGAGTACGGCCCCATCGCGCTGGCGCTGATCAAACGCGCCGTCCCGCCCGATACCCAGCTCACCGTGGGCGCCACCGCGGCCGCCATCGACGCCGATTCGGTGCTCGCCGACGACAGCCCGCAGCCCGGCCGCCAGGCCATCGAACGGCTCCGCGGCCGCTGATCCGGGCACCACGAGCCGAGAGGAACGAGCGCCGATGCGGGTTGGGGACACCGGGCGGATCCTGGCCGCCTGTGTAGTGCACGCCGAGTTGCCGGTACCGGGGCGGGTCGGCCGGACCGCCATAGACAAACGACCCTTGCCCGGGCGAGTTCGAGCCGGCCGGCTCGGCCTGGAAGGCGACCACGTCTGCAATACCGAACACCACGGCGGGGTCCATCAGGCCGTCTACGGCTACGCCGAGGAGGACGCCCGGACCTGGGGCGCCGAACTCGGCCGGGACCTGCCGCCGGGCTGGTTCGGGGAGAATCTGCGCATCACCGGCCTACCGCTGAGCGACGCGGTCATCGGCGCCCGCTGCACGGTCGGCGGGGCACTCTTCGAGGTGAGCGCGCCACGCGTCCCGTGCGCCACCTTCGGGCACTGGACCGGCGAGCCCCGGTGGGTCCGCAGGTTCACCCTGCGCGGCGATACCGGCTGCTACTTCCGGGTGCTCACCGAGGGCACGGTGGCCGCGGGCGACCGGGTCGAGTTCGTGCACGTCCCCGCGCACGGGATCACCGTCCGGGACGTCTTCACCGGCACCGACCCCGCCCGGCTGGCGACGTTGCTCGACGCCGAGCCCACCCTCTCCGACGATATCCGCGCCCAGATCGCCCGCCATACGAAACGGCGGACCGCGGCCGCGGACGGCCCGGCGACCGAACCGGAGCCGATCGGATGAGCGTCGACCTGGTCGAAATGGTGCGCTCCGGGTTCCGGGAATGCGTGCACCGGGGCTCGGTGGTGATCATCGGCCCGGACGGCGAACCGACCTTCGAGGCCGGGTCCGTGCACGTGCCGATCTACCCGCGATCCACCAACAAGCCGATGCAGGCGCTCACGCTGCTCAAACATGGTTTCGAGCCCGTCGACGACGCCGAACTCGCCATCGCCACCGCCTCGCATACCGGCGAACCGGAGCATCTGGAGCTGATCGAACGCCTGCTGCGGCGCTTCGGTTTCGGCGAGGACGATCTGGCCTGCCCGCCCGATCTGCCCATGGACGAGCACGCCCGCGCCGCGGTGTTGTACCGGGGCGAGAAACCCGCCAAGCGGTACATGAACTGTTCGGGTAAGCACGCCGCCATGCTCGCCACCTGCGCGGTGAACGGCTGGCCGACCGACGGCTACCCGGATATATCCCACCCGCTCCAGCAGGCCGTACTCGCGCAGGTGATCGAACTGACCGGCGAGCCCGAAACCGATCTCGGCATCGACGGCTGCGGCCTGCCCATCGTCCCGGTCTCACTGGTGAATCTGGCACGCGCCTTCGCCGCCCTGGCCACCGCCGCCGAGACCACTCCCGAACGCCGGATCGCCGACGCGCTGCGCACACATCCGCGGGTGATTTCGGGCACCAACGGAGCCGATTTGCGGACCATGCGCGCGGTCCCTGGGCTGGTCTGCAAGATCGGCGCGGACGGTGTGCACGCGGGGGCACTTCCCGACGGCCGCGCCTTCGCCTACAAGATCGACGATGGATCCGAGCGGGCGCGGATCCCGCTGACCATGGCGGTTCTGCAGCGTATGGGGGTCACGTGGTCCGACGACCTGGCCGCCTTGGCCGCTCCTCCGGTACTCGGCGGAGGCGCCAGGGTCGGTGTGATCCGGGCCATACCGGGAGTGGTCGCGCCGGGCAACTGAGGGGCGAAACATGGGCAAACCGGTCGGTCGATCCGGCGGATAGCCGACTCGTGGAAGCGCGACGGCCGGACACGCGCTAAAGTGTCTGTCAGGAAGATATTAATTCGAACGGGGCCGCCACCAATCCCCAGGCCGCCCCGCTGTGACGCGAGGGGGTCAGCCATGGGCCGTGGCCGGGCTAAGGCAAAGCAGACCAAGGTTGCGCGGGAGCTGAAGTACAGCTCGCCGTCGACCGACTTCTCGAGCCTTCAGCGCGAGCTTTCCGGTAGCGACAATGCCCCACGGGGTAGCGTCCTCTCGGACGAGCACAACGCGGATGACTCCTTGTCCAAATGGGACGAGGACGATAATTACGACGACTGGCGCCGCTGACCGGGCGCGTACGCGGGGGGAGGCCGATGGCCTCCCCATTGGCCGTTTACGCCGGTTCGCGCCGTTTCCCGCCGGGCAACCCGGCGGTGAATGACGTGAACCGGCGAATCGGCCCCGGTCAGCAACTGACTCGGCTTCACTAGCGAGCGAACCGGGGACCTGCGGGTCACCGATTCTCGTCGTCTCTGTGTCGGCCTTGAAGGCTCGCGCATAATCGCTTGCCGCGGTGAGTTCGGTTGCCATGGTGGGAGCGACCTTCCGTCTCCAGGTCGGCGGGTGGCCATTCTTTGCGAGGTGGGGACGCTACTTCGCTTGCCGAGACGAGCAGGCGATCTCTCACGCGAGGGTGGGCGGGTTATCTCGCTCGCCGAGGTGAGAGGTGACATTGCCGGCCAAAGGTGGGAAGGTGCCCTGCCCGCGGAGGTGGGAAGGTGACCTTTCTCGTCAGGCTAAGAAGGCGCCCCCGCCCGCGGAGGTGGGAGGGTGACCTTGCACGCGGAGGTAGGAAGGTGACCCTGCCCGCCAAGGTGAGGAGGTGACCCCCGCCCGCGGAGGTGCGGAGGTGCGAAGGTGACCCCGCCCGCCAAGGTGAGGAGGTGACCCTGCTCGTCAAGGTTCTGTGTTTATTGGCGCGGCTTCGCCGCGCGGGGTTCGGCCC
>NZ_JBSFRU010000306.1:0-8017 GCF_053589395.1 Nocardia sp. NPDC003345 | reverse complement strand
AATTTTTTTAATGATACCCCCAACACCTATAAATACACCACATAAAACACACTCTTCCCCTACACCACCCTCTACCTAACTGGCCGCACCCCCGGCCGGATCCCGACGAGCAGATAAAGGAAACATATGACTCTCGAGACCGAAGGCGGCGACGCCACCGTATCCGCGACCGTGGTGGAAGCGGATCCCGATGACGCGGTGAGTGATGCCGAGGAGGCGCTCATCGAAGAGGGCGAGATCGCCGGTGACTATCTCGAACAGCTGCTGGATGTGCTCGACTTCGACGGTGACATCGATCTGGATGTCGAGGGCGACCGCGCTGTGGTGAGTATCGACGGCGGTAAGGATCTGTCGAAGCTGGTGGGTCACAGCGGTGAGATTCTCGACGCGCTGCAGGAGCTCACCCGGCTGGCGGTGCAGCAGGCGACGGGCGTGCGTAGTCGCCTGATGCTCGACGTAGCGGGATGGCGTGCCAAGCGCCGGGCGGATCTGAGTGAACTCGGCGCGGCCGCGGCGCAGCGTGTCCTGCAGACGGGTGCTCCCGAGCAGCTCGCTCCGATGACTCCGTTCGAGCGCAAGATCGTGCACGACGCCGTCGCGGCGATCGACGGGGTCGCCAGCGAGAGCGAAGGCGTGGAGCCGAACCGCCGGGTCGTGGTCATCCCGGAGTGAGACGGTTTCCCGGCCGTCTCCGGCCGGTTGCTCGACGGGGCCCGGGTCCGATGGATTCGGGCCCTTTCTCTGTCCGGCGCGCGGTGGTCCCGGTTGTCGCGGGTAGCGGATACGGTTGACTTTCGACACCGGGTGGCCAGTTCACGCCGGCGCGAACGATCACACAGAAGGGTGTTTCACGTGAAACCAGATCTCGGCGACTCTGCGGCCGCAGCGCCGGAGTCGCGGCCCCCGGCGGAGGCGGAGGTCGTATTCGGTGACCGCGTGGGGCTGGCGTGCCGGTACCGGGACGCCCTGGCTGCTGCCGGAGTGGAGCGCGGGCTCATCGGCCCCCGGGAGGTGCCGCGGCTCTGGGAGCGGCACATCCTGAACTGTGCGGTGGTCGGTGAACTGATCGGCGAGGGTGCCTCCGTGGTCGATATCGGCAGCGGTGCCGGGCTACCCGGAATCCCGCTTGCGCTCGCCCGGCCCGATCTGCGGATCACTCTGGTCGAACCCCTCCTCCGCCGGACCGTCTTTCTGAAGGAATTCATCGACGCGGCCGAACTGGATATCACCGTGGTGCGCGGACGAGCCGAACAGCCGGGGGTAATCCAGGAAGCCGGCGGCGCCGACGTGGTGACCTCCCGGGCGGTGGCTCCCCTGGCGAAGCTGGCGGAATGGTCACTGCCCCTGCTGCGGGACCACGGGCATATGCTCGCGCTCAAGGGGTCGAGCGTCGTCGAGGAACTGGAACGTGACCGCGAGGCGGTCGAGCGGACGGGCGCCGGGAATTTCAGCGTTCTGGCTTGTGGTGCGGAAATCCTCTCCACCGCCACCGTGGTGCTGTCCGCGGAACGGCTTCCGCGTTCGGAGCGCGCGGGGAAGAAGTCCAAGAAGCGAGGAGCTCGGGCGGAACGCCGGAAGAGCTGACTCCCTGCGGATTGTGCGCCGGAGTCGGGGTACGGGCCGACGCTGCGGTCGCAGCGACGGGGGCCGTACGCATCCACGGCGGCGTTCGAAGACGCCGCGATGTTTCACGGGAAACATCGCGAGGCGCGGAGCGCGGAGTCGACCGGGCGTGGATATCGAAGAGGTGGCGGGTTGTCGTGCGTTGGCAATCCGGGTCGAGATGGCCTCGGAGTCGGTGGATATCTCCGGACTCGAGTCCGGGCGTAAGTTGTGCGATCGTCCGGGTGCGGTACGAGGCTCGAAACCTCGCGAGCCGACTACGCGGGTGTGCGCGGTCGGTGGATTGCGCGCCGGCCACACACGCGCGTTGTGGGAAGAACTGATACGACGGACCGTGCGGAGTCGGTACGGCGGTTCCGGCCGAGGTCTGACACGGCCGGCCGTGCGGACCTACTGGCGGATTGTTCGATGGCGCGTACGGATACTTCGCCTCTCTTCCGCGCGCCTGCCTTTTCCCCTCTCCTGCCTTCTCGTGGCGCGAAGGTGGAGTCCCCGTGGCTCGCGGTCGATCGGGCTCAGGTCGCGCATCGATGTTTCACGGGAAACATCGATGCGGGCTGAGGCTGAATCAGGTGCCCCGAGGATCCGTCACGGGATGAAAACGACGCAGTTTCGCGTGTCGCGGGCGCGTCGCAGCGATTCAGCTTTCTTATCCCGTCCGTGACTGGCAAGCTATTCAACGTCGGGCGTGAGCGTCGGTGCCACGGAGGAAACTTCGTATCGCAGCGGTGACGCTCCGCCCGGTCGACTGGCGGCTCAGCGTCAGCGTCGGAGGAGGTAGCTTCGCGTGACCACGCATCGGTGCGAAGCCGCCCGGTCAACACGGACGCCGCGGTCCTGGTCGTGGATCATGATTCGATCCGGTCCGGCTGGTTTCGACGACACGATGCCGGCGTCCGTCAGGCCACGTGATCTTGCAGTTCTCGCGTTAGGAGCGGTCTATGTCGAGCGGTTCAGCGAATGTTTCACGGGAAACATCACGCGTACCGGGAATGCTGGATAACAGCAATATCGGTCCGGAGGCATTCGGCAGTACACCCTACGGTCACATATCCCCGTCCGAGACGCCGATCGCCGCCGAGGCGCACCGAGCGAGCCAGCTAATGCATCCAGGAAAGGTGACAGTGCCGAAACCGCATGAGCAACGCATCATCACCGTCGCCAACCAGAAGGGGGGCGTGGGTAAAACCACCACGACGGTGAATCTGGCCGCGGCCCTGGCACATCAGGGCATGAAGGTGCTCGTGATCGACCTCGACCCGCAGGGCAATGCCAGCACCGCCCTGGGGGTCGAGCATCATTCCGGTATCCCCTCGACCTATGAACTACTGATCGGCGAGATCAAAGTTCAGGACGCGATCCAGCAGAGCCCGCACAGTGACAATCTGCTGTGCATCCCGGCGACGATCGATCTGGCCGGCGCCGAGATCGAACTGGTCTCCATGGTCGCGCGCGAGGCGCGACTGAAAGGGGCCATCCAGGAAGCGAATATCGCCGGTTACGACATTGATTACGTCATGATCGACTGCCCGCCCTCCCTCGGCCTGCTCACCATCAACGCGATGGTCGCGGCGCGAGAGGTGTTGATTCCGATCCAGTGCGAGTATTACGCCCTGGAAGGTGTGGGGCAGCTGATCAGGAATATCGGACTCGTGCAGTCGCATCTGAATCCGGAATTGCATGTGTCCACGGTGGTCCTCACGATGTACGACGGCCGCACCAAACTTGCCGATCAGGTCGCCGAGGAAGTGCGCAGTCATTTCGGCGATGTCGTCCTGCGTTCGGTGATCCCGCGCAGCGTGAAGGTTTCCGAAGCGCCCGGTTACGGGATGACGGTGCTCGACTACGATCCGGGTTCTCGGGGTGCCATGAGCTATCTGGACGCGGGACGTGAGATGGCCGCACGTGGGGCGGCGCGATATGCCGCCGTCGCGGACGGCGCGGAGTGAGTAAACGGATCGGGTGTGATCGGGCGTGGTTGTGGAAGCGGGCAAGGGAAAGGGTAGGCCGGTGAGTCAGTCGAAAAAAGGTGGGCTGGGGCGCGGTCTGGCAGCGTTGATCCCGACCGGACCGGCACCCGTGGCCGGTGGTCTGGGTACCGAGGCGGCCAATGCCGTGATCGGATTGGATCCCGGGCCACGTCCCGCGTCGACCTTTCTGCGCGAGGTACCCGAACCGGCGGAGCTTGCGGAGCTGACCTCCGCCGGTGACGCGACCTATCGGGAAATCGCACCCGACAAGATCGAACCGAACCCGAAGCAGCCGCGCCAGTACTTCGACGACGAGGCGCTGGCCGAGCTGGTGCATTCGATCCGCGAGTTCGGTCTCATGCAGCCGATCGTGGTCCGGGAGCTGGAGCCGGGTAGCGACCGGTATCAGCTCATCATGGGTGAGCGGCGTTGGCGGGCCTGTCAGGAGGCGGGCCTCGAAGCGATTCCGGCGATCGTCCGGGAGACCAACGATGACGCGATGCTCCGCGATGCGCTCCTGGAGAACATCCATCGCGTTCAGCTGAATCCACTCGAAGAGGCGGCGGCATATCAGCAGCTGCTGGAAGAGTTCGGGGTAACCCAGGAGGAGCTCGCGGCCCGGCTCGGCCGGTCACGGCCGGTGGTGACCAATATGATCCGGCTGCTCAAACTCCCGATCCCGGTGCAACGCCGGGTCGCCGCCGGTGTGCTGTCCGCCGGGCATGCCCGGGCGCTCCTCGGGCTCGAGGGCGGTGCGGACGCCCAGGAGGTGCTCGCCGCGCGGATCGTCGCCGAGGGGCTTTCGGTGCGATCCACCGAAGAAGCGGTGAAGCTGTCGAACCGGGAGGAGGAGCCGGCCAAACCGCCCGCACCGCGCCGGCCGCCGATCCACTCCCCCGGCCTTCAGGATGTCGCCGACCGGCTGTCGTCATCTTTCGATACGCAGGTTTCGGTGAGTCTCGGTAAACGGAAGGGCAAAATTGTGGTCGAGTTCGGATCGGTGGACGATCTGGAACGGATCGTCAGCCTGATGTTGGAGACATCGCTCAATAATTGAAATTCCGGCTCGTCAGCGGTGTGACCTGCCGATCGACCAGGAAACGTCACTGTGACAGTGACTGTTCAGAGGGATTGCACGCGGAGCCGGGCCACAACCGAAGACCATAGTGACGCGAAATGAGGCGGGTTGGCTTGATCGCATATTCTTGCTTGCAAGAAAACCTTGATGCGGCGTGAGCATAGACGAATCGGATAGCTGGAGGCTGAGCAGAGCGGTGGCGACCAGCGTCACGGGATTAACCCTGGAGGGCATAAGTCGGTTGCCGGCGCATGCCCGCCGTTGTGTGTTCTGGGAGATCGATCCCGCGGTGGCGGCCGACTCCTGTGAGTTCAGTGATCCGGTCTTCGAGAAGGAAGCCTGGATTTCGACGGTCATGCTGGAGTGGGGTTCCTGCGGTCAGCTCGCCACCATCGATGAGAAGACTGTGGGCTGCGCGCTCTACGCGCCTCCTCGCGTGGTGCCCCGGGCGGGACTCTTTCCCACCTCGCCGGTGAGTCCGGACGCAATTCTGCTGACCACCCTGGGCACGGAGTTCCCGGACCTCGACGGCGATATCGCCTATCGCCTGGTTCAGGCCGTGGTCACCGACCTGGTCCGCCGTGGTGTCCGTGCGCTGGAGGCATTCGGGATACGGGGCGCACCGGCGAGCACCGCGCTGTCGGACCGCCCGACCGGCACCATGCGGTTGATGGAACGAATCGGCGTACCGGATCGCGGTGCCCGGCGATCCTCGCTGGACTGCACCCCGGAGAACTGCATGATCGAGGCGGATTTCCTGGAAGAAGTCGGTTTCGAGGTGGTGGCGCCGCATCACCGTTTCCCGCGGATGCGGTTGGAACTCGACTCCGACCACGGCTGGAAAGAAGATGTCGAGCATGCCCTCGACCAGCTGCTCGCCGCGGCGTCGATGACCGTGCCCACCCGGGTGCTGACCTTCTGATTCCCCGGCCGGCGCCGGCCGGGGAATTCGCTAGCGGCTGTCGGCGGCGGCGAGTTCCTCGGCCAGCAGCTCGGCGAAAGTGTAGGTACCGGTGGGCTGATCGTCCTGACCCAGCAGGTACAGCCGCTTCACCGAGATCAGGATGGCCTCGGCGATCACATCGCGCATGCGCGGGCTGGCCAGAACGGACGCGTCGTACTGGTTGGTGACGTAGCCGATATCCACCTGGACCGTCGGCATCTTGGTGAGGCGTAGGAGATCCCAGGTGCGCGGATGGGTGCGGCAGTCCTGCAGGGAGGTCCGCGCGACCACTTCACGCTGAATGAACCCTGCCAGTACCTGGCCGATCATCGACACCGAACCGTGCGAATTACCGAAGTAGAACCCGGCGACGCCGTTGGCCATCGGACTGGAGTTGGATGCGCAGCGCAGCGAGATCATCAGGTCCGCGTCGAAGGCGTTGGAGGTTTCCGCGCGCTCCACATCGGTGGGGTTGCTCCCCCAGGGCCGGGACAGGAAGGTCTCCATACCGGTGGCGGCCATCCGCCCTTCCAACCGGCTGGCGAGATCCCACAGGATCTCCGCCTCGTAGATCTCACCGGATTCGGTGGGGACGGCCCGGCCGCGATCGGACCCGCCCAGGCCCGGATCGATCACGATGCGTTTACCGGTGAGCTGGGGCCCGGCGCGGTGCACGACCTCTTCCTCCGCGATCCGGTGCGGATTACCGCCGGTGACCCGGGCGCCGAGCAGTTCGAGCGAGCGCAGGGTGTCGGGACCGCAGATACCGTCCGCGGACAGCCCGATCTCACGCTGGAACGAGGTCAATCCCTCGTGGGTATGCGGGCCGAAGAACCCGTCGACCCGGTGCACATAGAAGCCGAGGTCCTGAAGCCGACGCTGCAGAGTGGCGACATCGTCGCCGTACAGGGGGGCGGAGAGCTGGTAGATCAGGGTCCGGGCACCCAGCCGGTAGGACGCTTCCTTGAGCGCCCGGTAGGTGGCCGGACCCACCACTCCGTCCACCAGCAACCCGCGGTGCTGCTGGAAGGCACGCACCGCGGAGTCGAGCTGATAGTCGAAGGTGGCTTCGGTGTCTTTCCAATACTCACCCGCGCTGTCGGCGTCTACGCCGTTGTGCGCGTGCAGGAACCCCAGACTTGCCAGGGTGCTCCGAACCTCTGCTACGGCTGGACCGGTGTCGCCGTGACGAAGTCGGTGCATGCGTGAGGGCCCTTCCTTCCGTCAATCCCGGGTACCCACTCATGCGACGGCGTACACCCTCGCACGACGGAGCGTGGTCGATTCTGTCAGACCCGGACCGGGATTCGACAATCATGGTCAGGGCATACTACGGCGCGTCGCCGTGTGACGGCCGCCAGATGACCTATTCGAGACGTCAGATAACGTCTTCGATTTCCCGCAGGAGTGCGGCCTTGCCCTTGGCCCCGACGATCTGCTTCACCGGCTTGCCGCCGGCAAACAGGATCATAGTCGGCACGCTCATTACCTGGTAATCGCGGGCGGTATTGGGATTGGCGTCGATATCGAGCTTGGCGACCGTGAGTTTCTCGGCGTGCGTGCCCGCGATCTCCTCCAGAACCGGCGCGACCATCTTGCACGGCCCGCACCAGGTGGCCCAGAAGTCGACCAGCACCGGCTTCTCGCTCTGGAGTACCGCGTCGACGAAGGACTTGTCGGTGACGGTGACCGTATTGGTGCTATCGGACATGGCTGTTCTCCTTGATCTCCACGTGGCAGTGCTGCCCGTATCGAGAGAAACGCGCCGGTGGCGCGCGTGGGTCAGTTGGCTGCGGGGACCGCGACCGGATGATCGGCGTTCGGCAGCGTATTGCTGGTGATATCGCCCTTTTCGGCAAGCCAGCGCTCGGCGTCGATAGCCGCGCGGCAGCCGGTACCGGCGGCTGTGATGGCCTGCATATAGGTGTGATCGACGAGATCGCCGGCGGCGAACACGCCCTCGACGGTGGTCTGGGTTCCGGGGTCGCGGACCAGCACGTAGCCTTCGTCGTTCACTTCGACCTGGTCGCGGACCAGTTCGCTGCGCGGATCGTGGCCGATGGCGACGAACAGGCCGGTGGCCGCGAGTTCGGAGGTCTCGCCGGTACGGGTGTCGCGCAATGTCAGGGAGGTGACGCTGGTCTCTCCGTGGACCCGGGCGACTTCGGCATTGGTATGGAAGCGGATCTTCTCGTTGGCCTTGGCGCGTTCGAGCATGATGCGAGAGGCACGGAATTCCTCGCGCCGGTGCACGATGGTGACGCTGGCGGCGAACTTGGTGAGGAAGATCGCTTCTTCCATGGCGGAATCACCGCCACCGACCACCACGATGTCCTGGCCTTTGAAGAAGAAGCCGTCGCAGGTGGCGCAGGCGCTGACACCGCGGCCGAGCAGTTCCTGCTC
>NZ_JBSFRU010000305.1:0-8109 GCF_053589395.1 Nocardia sp. NPDC003345 | reverse complement strand
CGGGGGCCGATCTTTGTGCGCCCGAAGGGATTCGAACCCCTAACCTTCTGATCCGTAGTCAGATGCTCTATCCGTTGAGCTACGGGCGCATGCGCGTATTCAGTTGTCGCCCGGTGAACCGGGCGTGGCGGAGGCGAGAGGATTTGAACCTCCGGTCCCCGTGAAGGGACAACTCATTAGCAGTGAGTCCCATTCGGCCGCTCTGGCACGCCTCCTGGAGCCTTCTAAGCGAGGGCACCGGTCCCTTCGGAACCGCCGAGCAGAAAGGTTACCCGAGCAGATCCCCAACCTGCAAAACGGCAGGTAGATCAGCGTAGATGGCTGTCGAACCAGTCGAATATGCGGGTTCGGGAGTCGATGAGTTCCTCGGAGTCGTCGTCCTCCCCGGGGTTGTCGGCGCGGTGCAGGAGACCGGGGTAGGTGACCACGAGGCTGGCGACCGAGGCCTCGGCGCCCGCGTCGCGGAGGCGATCGATGTCCTCGACAGGGGTGCTCGGTTCGGCGCCGAAGAGGCCGAGCCAGGGGGCCTGGAGGCGGGGGACGGCGGCGACGAGCGCCTCGGCCTGGTCGGTGAGCGGGGTGGTGATACCGGGGGCGGCGACGCTGACCGCGGCGCCGATGGGCCGGTTGGTGGCCACCAGGAGGGCGGCGGTACCGGCGGTGTCGAAGCCGAGGGCGCCGATACAGTCGGGGAACACTCCGTGCTGGGTGAGCCAGTCGAAGCAGGCGTCGAAATCTTCGAACAGTTCCTCGCCGAACACCCCGGCCGACGAGGCGGTGGCCCGGTGGAAGAGATTCGGCGCGACCACCAGCCAGCCTTCGCCCGCGAGTGCCCGCATGAACTCCAGCAACGTTCCGGTGAACTCCCGCGCCTCGTGCAACAGCACGATTCCGCCCCTTGCGTAACCGTCCGGCTCGATCACAGTGATGGGCACACTCACACCGGCCTCCGCCCCGGCCGAGGCTCCCGCCGGTTCCCGAACGTGCCCGTCCGTATCCGTTTCCCCGCGCCTGAGCAGGGCGACATCGTCGTAAGTGCCCGCCATGTTCCCAGCGTAGGGCGATATCCGCGGGCCGGAAAGATTCCTTCGGTGAACAGCCCGAACGTGGCCCGATCGAGATCGGAACTAAGCTCGATACGTGACCGCGCACATCCGGCCGGACCTCGATTCCATTCCGGCGTACGTTCCCGGCCGCAGCCATCCCGGCGCGGTCAAACTGGCGAGCAACGAGACCACGCTCGGGCCGCTGCCCGCCGCGAGCAAAGCGGTGGCCGAGGCGGTGGAACTGGCCAACCGCTATCCGGACAACCAGTCCGGCGAACTACGAGCGGCCCTGGCGGAGTTTCTCGGTGTCACCCCGGCGAACGTCGCGGTGGGTTGCGGCAGTGTGGCGCTGTGCCAGGAACTGGTGCAGATCACCTGCGCGGATCCGGCCGACGAGGTGCTGTACGCGTGGCGGTCCTTCGAGGCCTATCCGATCATCACCCAGGTCGGCAACGCGACCGCGGTGACGGTGCCGCTCGCCGACCATGTGCACGATCTGGACGCGCTCGCGGCGGCCATCACCGAGCGCACCCGGCTGGTGTTCGTCTGCAACCCGAACAATCCGACCGGCACCGCGCTCGGCCGGGGTGAGCTGGAACGGTTCCTGGACCGGGTGCCCGCCGGGGTGCTGGTGGCGCTGGACGAGGCCTACTACGAATACCTGCGGTTGCCCGGCGACCATCCCGACGGGGTGGAGCTGGGGCGCACCCGCCCCAATGTGGTTGTGCTGCGCACCTTCTCCAAGGCCTACGGGCTCGCGGGGTTGCGGGTGGGGTATGCCGTCGGTGCGCCGGAGGTGATCGCGGCGCTGCTGAAGGTGCATATCCCGTTCAGTGTGAGCCGGGTGGCGCAGGCGGCGGCGATCGCTTCGCTGGAGGCCCGGCACGAACTGCTCGAGCGCACCGAGACGGTGATCGCCGAACGCGAGCGGATCCGGGCGGAGCTGGTGGTGGCCGGGTACCGGGTGCCGCGCAGTCACGCGAACTTCGTCTGGATCGCGCTCGACGCCGCGACCACGGAGTTCGCCGAGGCCAGTGCGGCCGCCGGAGTGCTCATCCGCCCGTTCGCGGGGGAGGGCGTGCGGGTCACCGCGGGCGACCCGCACGAAAACGACCTCTTCCTGCGGTTCGCCACCGCCCCTGAGACGGTTGCCCGCTTCGCCGCGCAGTGAGGCCCCGCTCCCCGCTCACCGAACTGTGAAAGGGCCTCAGACCGGCGAGCGTCCTCGGTGCCGAGTCCGGCGAGGTTTATAAAGGGTTCGGCCCGCGTCTGCTGTCAGCCCTCGAAGCGCATGTGGCGAAGCCACGAGTCTCGAGGGCTGACAGCAGACGCTCAGGAGGGCCGAACCTCGAGCGGCGAAGCCGCTCCAAAATTACAGCTCAGTTCAGGCCCAGCCCGCCCGCGATGGTGGGCCAGGAGGTGACCAGCTCGTCGGCCCAGTACGGCCAGGAATGGGTGCCCTGCGGGCGGAAGTTGGCGGTGTACTCGATACCGAGGGTGTCGAGACGCTGCGCCAGGCGGCGGGTGCAGAAATCGGTGGCGGCCTCCAGCGGCCCGCCCATCAGGACGCTCACCGGGGTCTCCGGGTTGGCGAGCACATCGTGTACGCCCGGCCGGCCGCTGCCCACCGAGAGATAGAGGGCCTTACCGCGCAGCTCCGAGGCGTGCAGGGTGACGTCGTGGGCCAGCCAGGCCGGGTCCTCGGGGGCGCCGAACATATTCTCGGGATCGCCCTTATAGGTGGAGACCACCACGCGTGCCTGGGCCTGGCCGAGATCGGTGCCGGTGGAGAAACAGCCGCTGTGGGCGCCGATGGCCGAATACAGCTCCGGTTTGCGGATCGCGAGCATCATGGCCGCCTCGGCGCCCATGGAGGTGCCGATTACGGCGTTGCGGCCGTTGCCGGAGAAGGCGGCGTCCAGTAGTGGGGGCAACTCCTCGGTGAGGAACGTTTCCCATTTGTTGACGCCCAGTACCGGGTCGGGACGTTGCCAGTCGGTGTAGAAACTGGCCGGTCCGCCGACGGTGAACACCACGTTCACCGGTTTGTCGGCGTAGAACTCGGCGGCACGGCCGCGGTCGAGCCAGTTGTTGCTGTCGGGCTGGGTGCTGCGTCCGTCCAGCATGTACACGGTGGGCCGGGGTTTGCTGCGGTCGGCCGGTTGCAGCACCAGGACCTGGACGGTGCGGTGCATGGCGGGGGAGTCGACGAAGACGCGCTGCAGGCGATCGGTCACCGGTTCCGTGCCCACGATCGCGGCGCGGGGCGCGCGGACCGGTTCCGCCTTCTCCACCGGGCCGGGGTCTTCGGCGGAACCCGTATCGGGGCGCGCGGGCGCGGTATGTGCGTCCGGTGGCGCCGCTTCCGCCACGCCGGGCAGGACCGCGCCGGACAGGGCGAGGGCGCCCGTGATCACGGTGGCCAGTCCTGCACGACACTTCATGGCGCCCATCCTGCCAGATATGCCTGGTTCCGCCGGGGACCCCGTACATCAGAAATATGGCCTTTTACCTGCGGGTTTCTATCTTCTTGCAGCGGAATGGATCTGATGGCGTGAGAATCGACGCACCTATCCGCCCGGCGGTTCGGTGGCGCGAATCACAACGATCGGCAGTGTGAATCACGCTCCGGCTCTCGCGGCACCGGAGGTGCCGGCGATGTCGCCACCGGAGCCGGAAAGCGACCCGGGCGCGCGGAGTAACCTCCCTTCGACAGCCGGACCGGATGGAGAGGACCTCGTGACGGGCGCGCGGATGGTTGGGCTTTTCGCCGGGATCGGAGGACTCGAACTCGGACTGGCCGGGCACGGGTGGCACACCGAACTGCTGTGCGAGATCGACCCGGGCGCGCAGGCGGTGCTCGCGGCGCGTTTCCCGGGGGCCGAAATCCACGGCGATATCACCCGTCTCCGTGCCCTGCCGCCGGATACCGATCTGGTGGCGGCGGGCTTCCCGTGCCAGGACCTCTCGCAGGCGGGCCGCACCGCGGGTATCACCGGCACCCGGTCCGGTCTGGTCGACCAGGTGTTCCGGCTGGTCCGGCGCAAACGCGGGCCGCGGTGGCTGCTGGTCGAGAATGTGCCCTTCATGCTGCAACTCGGTCGCGGTGCGGCCATGCGGCATATCACCGCCGCACTGGACGAACTCGGTTACACCTGGGCCTACCGGGTGGTGGACGCGCGCGCCTTCGGGCTGCCGCAGCGCCGCAACCGGGTGCTGATGGTGGCATCACGCACCGAGGACCCGCGAAGCGTGTTGTTCGCCGACGAGGCGGGGCCGCGACTACTCGGGTCGGTGGATCTCGATCCGTGCGGTTTCTACTGGACCGAGGGCGTCCGGGGGCTGGGCTGGGTGGTCAACGCGGTGCCCACTCTGAAAGGTGGTTCGGGTCTGGGGATTCCCAGTGCGCCGGCGGTGCGGTTGCCGTCCGGAGAGATCGTCACCCCCGGGATCACCGACGGCGAACGACTCCAGGGGTTCGAACCCGGATGGACCGAACCCGCGCTGGAGGTGCCCGGATTCCGGCCGGGACAGCGGTGGAAACTCGTGGGCAACGCGGTGAGTGTGCGGATGGCGGAGTGGGTCGGATCCCGGCTGCGGGAACCGGGCGAACCCATACCGGGACATATCCCGCTGCCGTCGGGGAGTCCGTGGCCGGGGGCGGCGTGGGGGCATTCCGGTCAGGTGTTCGAGGTCCCGCTCTCGCCGTGGCCGGTACACCGGCCCTACGAGGATCTGAAACTCTTCCTCACCGACACCCGCCTGCTGTCGGCGCGCGCCACGGCGGGTTTCCTGCGGCGCACCGGAATGGGGACGCTGCGCTTCCCCGCCGGTTTCCTCGACGACGTGCAGGCCCACCTGGACCGAATGGGGGGTTGGGCGGCATGAGCGGCGCCCGG
Source organism: Nocardia sp. NPDC003345 (assembly GCF_053589395.1). Classification (NCBI taxonomy): domain Bacteria; kingdom Bacillati; phylum Actinomycetota; class Actinomycetes; order Mycobacteriales; family Nocardiaceae; genus Nocardia; species Nocardia sp. NPDC003345. The sequence continues at coordinate 3,164 of NZ_JBSFRU010000305.1, read as the reverse complement.
CCGGAGGGCACGGCATGAGCGGCGGTTACCGGCCGCCCACCGATGCGGCGACCAGTGCGCGGATGTCGCGGCAGCGGCGGGCGGGCACCGCCCCGGAACTGGCGCTGCGGCGGGAACTGCACCGGCGCGGGATCAGGTACTTTGTGGACCGCGCACCGATCCGGGGGCAGCGGCGGCGGGCCGATCTGGTGTTCCCGCGGCGGCGGATCGCGGTCTATGTGGACGGCTGCTTCTGGCATCGCTGTCCGCAGCATGCCACCGACCCGAAGAACAACGCCGACTGGTGGGCGGAGAAACTGGCGGGCAATGTCGCGCGCGACCGGGCCACCGACGCCGCGCTGATCGCGGCCGGATGGCAGGTGGTGCGGATCTGGGAACACGAGGATCCACTGGCGGCGGCCGACCGGGTGCAGGCGGCGCTCGGGCGCTGAGGCCGGCCGGTGGCCGGGGGCGGGAAACCGCTGGGGTGACGCCGGCTCACGGCGCTAGTGTCGGGGCGTGCCCAGCGAATTGATCGACCAGCTCACCGCGCGGATGACCGCGGTGGCCGCGGCCAACGCCGACCTGCTCGCCACCGTGGACGCGCTCGACGACGCGGCCCTGGCCGCCCCGTCCACGCTGCCGGGATGGACCCGCGGCCATGTGCTCGCGCATCTTTCCCGCAATGCCGACAGCCTGGTCAACCTGCTGCTCTGGGCGCATACCGGAGTGGAGACACCGCAATACGCCAGCGCCGAACTGCGGGACGCCGATATCGAGCTCGGGGCACCGCGACCGCTCACCGAACAGCGCGCCGATTTCGTCGAATCGGCCGAACGGCTGGCCGGGATGACGCGGGTGCTCACCGCCGGGCAATGGGAGTCCGAGGTCCGGACCAGGCAGGGCACGCCGCTGCCAGCGACCAGGATTCCGTGGATGCGGTTGCAGGAGTTGCTGATCCATCACGTCGACCTGGACGCGGGCTACACCCCCGAGCGGTGGCCGGCCGATTTCGTGACCGAACTGCTGGCGGAAGCCGCCGCCGATCTCGGGAAGCGGCCCGGGACGGCGGGATTCGGGATTCGGGCCACCGATTCCGGATTCGCGGCCGTGGTGGGCGCGAGCGAAGGAGGTCCGGTGGTGGCGGGTCCGGGCGCGATAGTGCTCGCCTGGCTGCTCGGCCGGGATGACGGTGCGACGCTGACCGGCCCACTGCCGGAGCTACCCGCCTGGCGCTGACCGGGCGCCGCGCCCGGTCCTGCGCGGGCCGCCACCCGCCGCCGGGCCGCGGCGGCGCAGCTCCGCAACGGAAAACCGGCCGGCGCCCGGTGAGGACGCCGGCCGGTTTCGTTCGCGGTGCCGGGTAGCGGTGGTCAGACCCCCGCGGGCTCCGAGCGGACCGCCGCTTTCCGGTCACGCTCCTGCAGTTCGCGCAGCTTCGTGCCCTCCACATCGATATCCGGGAGGATGCGATCCAGCCAGGCGGGCATCCACCAGGCCCATTTGCCCAGCAGCGCCAGCAGCGACGGGATCAGCACCATCCGGACCAGGAATGCGTCGAAGAAAACGCCGGCCGCCAGCGCGAAGCCCATCGACTTCGAGGTGATATCCGGCGAGAGCATGAACCCGCCGAAGACCGAGATCATGATGACCGCCGCCGCCGCGACCACGCGTGCGCCGTGGTGGTAGCCGCTGACCATGGCCTCCTTGGGGTCCTTACCGTGGACGTACTCCTCGCGCATCCGGGTCACCAGGAAGACCTGGTAGTCCATGGCCAGGCCGAACACCAGGCCGATCAGCACGATGGGCAGGAAGCTGATGATCGGGTGGGTGTCCTTCACCAGGCCGAAGGCGCCCTCCTGGAAGATCAGCACCGTCACGCCGAAGGTCGCGGCCATCGACAGCAGGAAGCCGAGCGCGGCGGTGAGCGGCACCAGGATCGAGCGGAACACCAGCAGCAGCAGGATGAACGCGGCGACCGCGACAATGGCCAGGTACGGGATGATGCTGGTCAGCAGAACGCTGTTCACATCCGCGTAGATGGCGGTCTGGCCGGTGATGCCGTATTCCATACCGAAGCGGTCCTTCAGACCGGCTTCGGCGTCGCGGGCCTGCTCCACCAGATCCTGGGTCGCGGCGCTGTTCGGACCGGATTCGGGCACCACCTGGAACAGTGCGGCCTGACCGTCCTGGCTGGGCTGGGCGACGCTGAGGTAATCCACATCGTCGAAGCCGGCCAGTTCGTCGCGCAGCGCGGTGAGCGCGGCGTCACGCTGATCCTGCGGGGTCGCGGAGAGATCCACCGCCACCACCAGGGTGCCGTTCTTGCCCTCGCCGAAGCCGGCCGTCTGCAACTCGTAGGCCTTACGGGCCGACGAATCCTCCGGCATGCTGTCGCCGCCGGGCAGGCCCAGGTTCAGCTGGGTCGCGGGTGCGGCCAGGGCGCCCAATACGAGGGCGCTCGCGATCAGCGTCAGGACCGGTACCCGGGCGATGACCCGTGCGAAGCGCATCCCGTTGGTGACCGAATCGTCGTCCTCGGGATCGTGCTGGGCGACCAGCGGCAGCTTGGGTTTGAACAGGAACCGGCCGATGGCGCCGAGCAGTGCGGGCAGCAGGGTGATGGCCGCGAGCACGGCGAACACCGCGGCGATCGCGCCGCCGATACCCATCATGGTCAGGAAGCCGATACCGACCACCGACAGGCCGAGCAGCGCGATCATCACGGTCAGACCGGCGAAGACCACCGCCGACCCCGCGGTGCCCACCGCGACGCCCGCGGCTTCTTCCGGTGAATCCTGGACAACCAGTTCGTGTTTGTACCGGGACACGATGAACAGGGCGTAGTCGATGGACAACGCCAGGCCGATCATCGATGCCAGGATCGGGGTGAACGTCGGTACCTCGGTCAGCGAGGTACCGGTGAGGATCAGCGCCCCGGCGCAGGCCACGCCGACGATGCCGGTGACGATCGGGACGAACGCCGCGACGATGGCGCCGAAGGCGATGATCATGACGACCAGCGCGACACCGATACCGATCATCTCGGCCTGCCCGCTCTCGGGCTGGGTCTGGGCGATGGCGCCGGTCAGTTCCACGGTGAGGCCCGCGTTGCGGCCCTGCTGGGCGATGGCTTCGGCGGCCTGGCGATGCTCATCGGTCACATCGGAGAAGCTCGGCATCGA
>NZ_JBSFRU010000304.1:0-8152 GCF_053589395.1 Nocardia sp. NPDC003345 | reverse complement strand
CCGGCGTCTACCTCGGCCGGGCACTGCTCCGGATGAACGACGACGCGATCAGGCTCATCGCCTACTTCGCTCTCCGCGAGCCGATCGGTAGCCCGCTGTGATCGATGCGCGCGGGGCCCGGGTATGTATCACCGGCGGTGCGCGTGGGATCGGACGAGCCGCCGCCGAGGAGTTGATCGCTCGTGGCGCGCGGGTGTGGATCGGCGACCGCGATCTCCCCGCCGCCGAACAGACCGCCGCCGAAATCGGCGCCACCGCCCATGTTCTCGATGTCACCGACGTGGACAGCTTCCGTGGCTTTCTCGCCGCCGCTGAGGCGGAAGGCCCGATCGATATGCTGGTCAACAATGCCGGAATCCAGCTCATGGGCGGGTTCGCCGATCAGGATCTGGCTGCGGCGCATCGCGAACTCGCCGTGAACCTCGGGGCCGTGCTCACCGGTGTACATCTGGTCCTGCCCGGCATGCGCCTGCGCCGGCGCGGCCATATCGTCAACATCGCCTCCATGGCCGGAAGGATCACCACGCCAGGTATCGCGACCTACTGTGCCTCGAAATTCGGCGTCGTGGCCTTCTCTCGCGCTCTGCGGGCCGAACTCGCGGGCTCGGGCGTCACCGTGACCACGGTGCTGCCCGCCGCCACGCGCACCGATCTCACCTCCGGGGTGCGGTTACGGCTGCAGCCCACATTGACGCCGCAACAGGTCGCTACCGCGATCGCCGACAGTGCCGGGCACGGTCGCGGCGAGGTCACCGTGCCTCGTTGGCTGGCGCCGATGGGTCTGGTGGAGGAGCTGATTCCGGCCCCGGTGCTGTGGTCGCTCAAACGATTCGTGGGTGGCGCCGAGTACGGCGCGTACGACCCGATGCAGCGAAAGGAGTACCTGGACCGCCTTCGGCAGCCGTGATCCGGTAGCGGACCACCGTGATGGGGAATGTCGGCGGTCCACTGTGCAGGCGCGGGAATTGACAGGTAGCCGGACAGCTGTCTATTTTCGCGGTGCCGTCGATTCGGGAAGGTGCGGATGAGTGTGCCGAAGTTGGTGATCGGTGGGAGCGGCTTCCTCGGCTCGCAGGTGGCCCGCCATCTGAGCGAACTCGGTGAGCGGGTGCGGGTGATGCTGCGGCCGACCAGTTCACGCCGGGCGCTACGGGACCTCGACGTCGAGTACGTGGTCGGTGAGATCACCGATGCCCGGGCGCTGGCCGCGGCGATGGACGGTTGCGATGTGGTCTATTACTGCGTGGTGGACGCCCGGCCCTGGCTGCGGGATTCGGCGCCGCTGTACTCCACGAACGTGAGCGGTTTGCGGACCGTGCTCGAGGTCGCGCGCGAAGCCGGGTTGGCGCGGTTCGTGTTCACCAGTTCGGTCGCCACGCTGCCCATCGCCGAGCAAGTGGTCGATGAGGATTCCGGCCCGCACAATTGGGTCGATCTCGGCGGCCCCTACGTTCGCTCGCGCGTGCAGGCCGAGGAGTTGGTGCTGAGCTTCGCGCAGGACCACGGGTTGCCCGCGGTCGCGATGTGTGTGGCCAACACCTATGGGCCCGGCGATTATCTGCCCACACCCCATGGCGCGTTCGTCGCGCTGGCCGCGCGCGGGAAGCTGCCGTTCTATGTGCGCGGTGCCGGCGCGGAGGTGGTCGATATCCGCGATGCCGCCCGCGCGCTGGTGCTGGCCGGTACGCGCGGCCGGCCCGGCGAGCGCTACATCATCTCGGCCGGCTGGTGCCGCACCCGCGACCTGCACGATCTCGCCGCGTCGGCGACCGGCGCCCCGCCGGCGAAATACGGACTGCCACCGGCGCTGCTGCGGATGGCGGGTATCGCGGGAGAACTCGTCGCCCGCCTGAAGGGCAAGGATGTTCGCGTCACCCGGACCACGATGCGGCTGATGCACACCATGACCCCGCTCGACCATTCGAAGGCGGAGCGCGAATTGGGCTGGGAGCCGCGTCCGATCGAGGACACGATCACCGATGCCGCCCGCTTCTTCACCAGGAAAAGGACCAGGCCGTGACCATCGGCCCCTCGCCGGCCACGGCGCGATCGTCACCGGCACGAATCGGGCCGCCAATCCTGCCATCGCGGTAGCCACCAGCACTCTCCGCGATCCAGAGCGGTAGCGACCCGCTCGGCCTCACGCCACACTCCGTCGGCTTCCGCGGGGGTGAGCCGGCCGCAGGCCACCTGCGCCGCGACATCGTCGCGGTCCTTCCACTCCCATACCCCCTCCCGGACAACGATGTCGAGTCCGTGATCGTCGGTATCGAAGTAGCGGTCACCGCGCCGGTAGGGCCGCTCGAAGTTGATGTACCAGCTGTCGAATCGTCCCTTGCGGAAGAACGCCCACACCGAATGGGCATCGGCGGGGCGATGGAGCTGCAGCACGCTGCTGCCGGTCCATCGGTCCTGTCCCGACCACGGATGCGGGCCGAAGGGGTGTGCCGGAAATGTGAAGGGGGTACCGTCGGCGATCCATACCGCGAGTACATCGTCGTCGGCGATCACCCGCACCGGCATCGTCATCCACACGCGTCCGTGCAGGACTTCGCGGCGCTGCACCGTGGAGCCGACCGGGAAAACGGGCATGTTCGCCACGTTAGCTCTGCTCGCGGCGAACGGCATCGGTGATCGCGGTATCGACCGCGACCCGCGACGGTGAGGTGTCCGGTGCGCTCGATCACGCGTATTCCTCGACGCCGCCACGGGATACAGTCGGCGCGTGCGATTCGACGACCTCCCGTTGCAGGCGGGCTGGCGCCATCAGGGCGCGCGTGAGGGCTTCGAGGTGCTGTTCACGACGCGCACCTCCTCCGGGTATACGTTGGCCGGTCAGACCACGGCCGTCGAATCGGGTGCCGGGTGGACCGTCGCCTACCTTGTCGCCGTCGACGACCGCTGGCGGACAACGACGGTGCGGGCGAGCAACCGGACCGCACAGGGTGAGGCGCACGTCGAGCTCGAACGCCGGAACGGGCACCGATGGTTCGTATCCGGGGTTCATCGGCCCGAACTGGACGGCTGTGTGGATATCGACTTCGAATCGTCCGGCGTCACCAATACGCTGCCGGTCCACCGGCTCGACCTCGCGGTCGGCGATACCGTCGCCGTGCCCGCGGCCTTCGTGCGAGCCGGCGACCTGGGTGTCGAACGGATCGAACAAACCTATACCCGCCTCGACGACAGCGGCCGGTTCGGCTATACGTCGAGCACGTTCGACTTCGCCTGCGAGCTGATCTTCGACGCCTCCGGGTTGATCGTCGAGTACCCCGGAATCGCGGTACGTGTCGCATGACCGGCCCGGCCACCCGTGGGTGGTCTCCACGGTGGATGACCGATGCGGATCCGCCCCGTGGAATGTTTATGCGGTATAGCCTTCTCTGGAATCAAGAATCGGCATTCCTCATCTGAGAACCGCTACGAACAAGTTTCGGTGAGGGTGCGGGAGGAGCGGCCGCGTATGCGATTTGTGCTGGTACACGGGGGATTTCATGCGGCGTGGTGCTGGGATCGGGTGATCGCTGAGCTGAATCGGCTCGGCCATGAGGGCGTGGCTGTCGATCTGCCCGGTCACGGTCCGCGGGTGGCCGAGGAGTCGACCCTGGCCAACCGGCGCGAGGCCGTCGCCGCGGTGCTGCGCGCCGGGGACATCCTGGTGGGTCATTCCGGGGGCGGGTTCGATGCCACCCTCGGCGCGGATACCGCCCCGGAACTCGTCGATCACATCGTGTACCTGGCCGCGGCGCTGCCCCGGGAGGGACGCAGCTACACCGAGGCGATGACCATGCGCAACGCCGAGGACGGCGAAATCGACGGCGATGTCGGGGAGATGCTGAGCCACCTCCACTTCGACGCGGACGGCGCGATGACGTTCGCATCCTTCGAAGGCGCGTGGGACTACTTCTACCACGATTGCGACCGGGAAACGGCGCGCTGGGCCTTCGAGCGGCTGGGCCCGGAACGATTCGGCGATACGACCGTGGCGCCGGTGGCGGTGCCACGGTTCTGGGCCGCCGATCTGCCCCGTAGTTTCATCCGCTGCCTGCAGGACCGGGCGATGCCGCGGTGGCTGGCCGACACCGTCGCCCGGCGTCTCGGGGTGGAGCCACTGACGATCGATGCCTCGCACTCACCGTTCCTGAGCCGGCCCCGTGAGCTGGCCGAGCTGCTCGTTCACGCCACGACCACCGATCCGATCGCTGCGCTGGTTCCCGACTGAGGTTGCGGACACGATCGTCGGGATCGCCACGGGAGTCCGCCGAGGAGGACGCCCAACGGACAGAACCCCCCTCCGAAACGGAAAGGGGTTCTGTGACCGTCGCCCCGGCTCAGCGCAGGGTCGCGGTGAGGTGCGGGTAGCCCTTTTTGGGGTGCCGGAGCGCGAGATCCCAGCCGTCGGCGGACCGGTCCGCGTAGACGTTCACCGTCGAGGGCAGCAGAATCGGTTTACCGAATTTCACCGCATAGGTGACCTTTTCGGGGATCCGGCCCTCGACCGTGCCCAGAATCGCCGCCGCCGACCACATTCCGTGCGCGATGGCCTTGGGGAAGCCGAACGCCTTGGCGCCCAGTGCCGAGGTGTGGATCGGGTTCTGGTCGCCGGAGGCGGCCGCGTAGCGGGTGATGGTCTTCTGGTCCACCCGGATGGCCCGCAGCGGGGGCGGGGGGACCTCGTCCGGTTTCGGCTCGGGTTTGGGACCGCCGGACAGTGAGGTCTTCTGCTGGTGCAGGAAGGTGGTGACCTGGCGCCACACCAGTTCCCGGCCGACCCGGATCTCGCTGACCGCGTCCACCAGCAGCCCTTTGGGGTGCTCGCGGAGATTCTCGATATGGGCGGTGATATCGAGAGGTTCGCTCACCGAGATCTCGCGCGTGCGCTCGATCAGGTTCTCCGCGTGCACGGCACCGACGGCGACGAACGGGAAGTCGCGCTGCACCACCAGGCTCATCACCAGCGGGAAGGTGATGATGAACGGGTAGGTGAGTGGCAGGGTGTCGCTGTAGCGCAGGCCGGTGGCCCGGCAGTAAGCGGCCAGATGATCCGGGTCGATACGGAGGCCGTCGAGCCGGACCTCGCGGTCGGGGATCGCGGATTTGCGGGAGGACAGCAGTGGTACCGCGCCCAGTGCCGCCTTCACATACAGCCCGCCGTTCTTCGGCGGGGCGTCGAAGGTGATGGTCTCGGTCATCACGCGCCGATCATGCTCTGACCGCAGACGCGGACGATATTGCCGTTCACCGCGTTCGACGCGGGGCTCGCGAAGAAGGCGACCGTTTCGGCGACGTCCACGGTCTGCCCGCCCTGGTTCAGCGAGGCCATCAGGCGCCCGCCCTCCCGGGTGGCCAGCGGAATGGCGGCGGTCATGGCGGTTTCGATGAAACCGGGCGCCACGGCGTTGATGGTGATGTCCTTCTCGGCCAGCACCGGGGCCTCGGCGTTCACCATGCCGATGACACCGGCTTTGGAGGCGCCGTAGTTGGTCTGGCCGCGGTTGCCGGCGATACCGGCGATGGAGGAGACGTCGATGACCCGGCCGCCCGGTTTCAGCGCACCCGAGGCCACCAGGCCCTGGGTGATCCGGTGCGGGGCGGCCAGATTCACGCCGAGCACCGCGTTCCAGCGGCCCTCGTCCATATTGGCCAGCAGTTTGTCGCGGGTGATACCGGCGTTGTGCACGATGATGTCGATCCCGCCGAAGCGTTCGGTCGCGAATTCGGCGAGCCGTTCGGCGGCGTCGGGGGCGGTGACGTCGAGTGCGAGCGCGGTGCCGCCGACCTTGTTGGCGGTTTCGGCCAGTGCCTCACCGGCGGCGGGGATATCGGCGACGATCACCGTCGCGCCGTCGCGGGCGAAGACCTCGGCGATGGTGGCGCCGATGCCCCGGGCGGCGCCGGTGACCACGGCGACCTTCCCGTCGAGCGGGCGGTTCCAGTCGGCGGGCGCGGTGGCCTCGTCCTTGCCGACCCGGATCACCTGGGCGTCCACGAACGCCGATTTGGCCGACAGCACGAACCGCAGGGTCGAGGCCAGGCCGGTGGCGGCGGAGGCGGCCTCGGGGTGCAGGTACACCAGCTGCGAGGTGGCGCCGCGCAGCAGTTCCTTGCCGACCGAGCGGGTGAAGCCCTCGAGGGCGCGCTGGGCGATCTGCTCCTCCACGCTGCCGGTGAGCTCCGGGGTGGTGCCGATGACCAGGACGCGGCCGGACGGGGCGATACTGCGCATGGCCGGCTGGAAGAACTCGAACAGCTGCGACAGTTCGTCGATGCCGCCGATACCGGTGGCGTCGAAGACCAGCGCGCCGTACTTGGTGCCGGGCGCCAGGGAGTCGGCGAAGGTGTAATCCCCCGCCAGCAGCGTGCGCACCGCCTCCGCCGCGCGACCCTTGCCGCCGAGCAGCACGGGGCCGGGGAGTGCCGGTTCACCGGCGACATAGCGGCGCAGCTTCTCCGGCTTGGGCAGGCCGAGCTTGTTCGCGAGGAACCCGCCCGGCGCGGAATTGACGAACGATCCGTAGAGGTTGGGTGCGCCCTTGCTCTTGGCTGCCACTGTTCCCACCTTTTCTGTTGCTCGATTGTGGTGTCCGTACCGCGCGTCGCCCGGTACGGCTCCCCGGTGCCCGCGCCGGCGGTGTCGGCGGTCACCGGAGGTGGTGTCGACATTGAACTTACTCCGGAGTAAGTTTATCGTAAACCGATCGCGGGCGGGCGTCGGTCGCCGCAGCCGGGTACCGCGGCCCGAAGCCGGCAAACCCGACCATCTCGCCACCTCGACAACCTGGGAGATCCGAGTGACCACCACATCCCGTTCGACTCGTCCGGTAGCCATCCTCGGCGGTAACCGCATCCCGTTCGCCCGCTCCGACAAGGCCTACGCGCACGCCTCCAACCAGGACATGTTCACCGCGACCCTGGACGGGCTGGTGAGCCGTTTCGGCCTGCAGGACGAACGGCTGGGCATGGTCGCCGGTGGCGCGGTGCTCAAGCGGGTCGGCGAGCACGGCATGATCCGGGAGAGCGTGCTGGGCAGTCGGCTCAGTCCCTATACCCCCGCCCACGATCTGCAACTGGCCTGCGGTACCGGCCTGCAGGCCGTGGTCACCGTCGGCGACGCCATCGCGGCCGGCCGGATCGAGGCCGGTATCGGCGGCGGCACCGACACCACCTCCGACGCGCCGATCGGGGTCAGCGAGCGGATGCGCGAGTGGATGCTCGACGCCAACCGGGCGCGCACCAACGCCCAGCGCCTGAAGCTGGTCGGGCAGTTGCGGCCCGGCATGCTCGGTATCGAGATCCCGCGCAACGCCGAACCGCGTACCGGGCTGTCCATGGGCGAACACGCGGCCATCACCGCGAAGGAATTCGGTGTGGCCCGGGAGGCGCAGGACGAACTGGCCTATCTGTCGCACAAGAATATGGCCGCCGCCTACGAACGCGGTTTCTTCGACGACCTGGTCACCCCGTTCCTGGGCCTGACCCGCGACGACAATCTGCGCCCGAACTCCTCGGTGGAGAAGCTCGCCAGCCTGAAACCGGTCTTCGGCGTGAAACTCGGCGACGCCACCATGACCGCCGGTAACTCGACCCCGCTCACCGACGGCGCCTCGGCCGTTCTGCTGTCCAGCGACGAATGGGCCGCCGAACGCAGCCTGCCGGTGCTGGCGCATCTGGTGGACAGCGAGGTCGCCGCGGTCGATTACATCCACGGACCCGACGGCCTGCTCATGGCGCCCACCTACGCGGTGCCCCGCCTGCTCGCCCGCAACGGCCTGACCCTGCAGGATTTCGACTACTACGAGATCCACGAGGCCTTCGCCTCGGTGGTGCTGGCCACCCTGCAGGCCTGGGAGTCCGACCGGTACTGCAAGGAGCGGCTGGGCCTGGACGGCGCGCTGGGCTCCATCGACCGGGCCAAGCTGAACGTCAACGGTTCCTCGCTGGCGGCCGGTCACCCGTTCGCCGCCACCGGCGGCCGGATCGTCGCCCAGACCGCCAAGATGCTGGCCGAGAAGGGCTCGGGCCGCGCGCTCATCTCGATCTGCGCGGCCGGTGGGCAGGGCGTGGTCGCCATTCTGGAGCGCTGACATCAGATAACCGATACCGCTGGTGGCGTTGACCTGCTCGACCACGACCAGTGCCAGCCACGAGATGG
>NZ_JBSFRU010000303.1:0-8215 GCF_053589395.1 Nocardia sp. NPDC003345 | reverse complement strand
GGCGATCGGGCGGGTGAAGGCGTACTGGGTGTCGGTGTCGACGTTCATCTTCACCACGCCGTAGCGCAGGGAATCGTCGATCTCCGACTTCAGCGAACCGGATCCGCCGTGGAAGACGAAATCGAAGGGCTGCGCGTCGGCGCCCAGGCCCAGTTTGGCCGCGGCCACCTTCTGCCCCTCGGCCAGCACCTCGGGCTTGAGCACCACGTTGCCGGGCTTGTATACGCCGTGCACATTGCCGAAGGTGGCGGCGAGCAGGTATTTGCCCTTGTCGCCGGCGCCCAGGGCGTCGATGGTCTTCTCGAAGTCGGCGGGCGAGGTGTAGAGCTTGTCGTTGATCTCGGCCTCGACACCGTCCTCTTCACCGCCGACGACGCCGATCTCGACCTCGAGGATGATCCGGGCGGCGGCGGCCTGGGCCAGCAGCTCCTGGGCGATGGACAGGTTCTCGTCGATCGGGACCGCCGAGCCGTCCCACATATGCGACTGGAACAGCGGGTTCTGCCCGGCGTCCACCCGCTCCTGCGAGATGGCCAGCAGCGGGCGGACGAATCCGTCGAGCTTGTCCTTGGGGCAGTGGTCGGTGTGCAGCGCGATGGTGACGCCGTACTTCGCGGCCACCACGTGGGCGAATTCGGCCAGCGCGACCGCGCCGGTGACCATATCCTTCACACCCTGGCCGGAGCCGAACTCCGCGCCACCGGTGGAGAACTGGATGATCCCGTCGCTACCGGCCTCGGCGAAACCCTTGATCGCCGCGTTGATCGTCTCCGAGGATGTGCAGTTGATGGCGGGGAAAGCGAACGAGTTCGCCTTGGCCTGACCGAGCATCTCGGCGTAGACCTCCGGAGTCGCAATCGGCACTGTGAAGACCTCCGTGTAGTGCGGCAGACGGGACTGTCTGTTTCTGCCCATACCCTAAGGCAGGCGGGATTCATCCGGTATAAGGGGATTGTTTGCGCCGCCGCACCCTGCGGGCGCGGGTGTTACCGGTACTGTGGTCCGGGTGATTGCGCTGGCGGCTTCCGACGCGGTGACGAGCAATCTGGCTCTGACAGAACTGCTCGACCCGATGCACCTGTTGACCGAGACGTGGCTGAAGAACGCCGTGCTACCGGCCATCCTGGTGATCGTATTCATCGAAACCGGCCTGCTGTTCCCGCTGCTGCCCGGCGATTCGCTGCTGTTCACCGGCGGTCTGCTGGCCGCCCAGGAGAATCCGCCGGTATCCATCTGGGTGCTGCTGCCCGCCGTGGTCTTCGTCGCGTTCGCCGGTGACCAGTGCGGCTACTGGATCGGCCGGGCCATCGGTCCGGCACTGTTCCACAAGGAGGACACGCGCTTCTTCAAGAAGAGCTACGTCACCGAAACACACGAATTCTTCGAGAAGCACGGCCCCAAAACGATCATCCTCGCCCGATTCGTCCCGATCGTCCGGACCTTCATGCCGGTGCTGGCGGGCGTTTCGAAGATGAACTACCAGCGCTATGTCGCCTTCGATATCGTCGGCGCCCTCGCCTGGGGCGGCGGCGTGACCATTCTCGGCTATTACCTGGGCAATATCGCCTTCATCCGCGATCACGTCGAGGCGATCTTCCTGTTCATCGTGTTCATCTCGATCCTGCCCGGTATCAGTGCGGTGGCGAAGAAGTTGCTCGGCCGCAAGCCCGCGGCGGCGCCGGTGGCCGCGGGCGGGATCACCTCCACCGCCGAATTGCCGGCCGTGGACATGCCCGGTCCGATCGACGCCACCATGCCGCTGCCGGTGGTACGGACCGGTGGCCCGACCGGCGCGAACGAGAGCCACGTTAGGTAGAGGTGTCCAGCCAGGCCATGCCCCATGCGATGGGTAGTTTCGAACCACTGATCTCGGCCGGGCCGACATTGGTCTGGATAGTGGTTCTGACCTTCGTCTTCCTGGAATGCGCGTTCATTCTCGGACTTTTCCTGCCCGGCGATTCGATGCTGCTCACCGGCGGCATCGTGATGGCCTCGCACGCTTCCGGTGAAACCCAGGTGTGGCTGCTCTCGGTGGGCGCGATGCTCGCCGCGATCGCCGGTAACCAGGTCGGATACGTGGTCGGACGGCGTACCGGGCATCGGCTCGTAGCCCGTAAGAACGGGCGCTATATCAACACCCGCAATCTGTCCCGGGTCGCCGAACTGCTGCAACGGCACGGTTTCGTCGCGGTTCTCATCGCCCGCTGGATTCCGTGGGTGCGCACCCTGTGCCCGATGGTGGCCGGTGCCGCCGAGATGGACCATCGCCGGTACACCGTGGCCAGCACCATCGGCGCGATCATCTGGGCCCCGGTGCTGCTGCTGATGGGCTACTACGCGGGCAGTTTCATCCAGCAGTTCTCCTGGCTGATGCCGATCGTGATCGGTTCGCTGGTGGTCTGCCTGATCGTGGGCACGATCATCGGCATCAGGCAGTACCGGCACGAGATGTCGCAGCCCGCCGAGGATTTCGACCTGGATTCGGCGACGGCCGAATGCGACACCATGCCGCTACCGGAACTCGCGCGGGCCGACCGTGACGCCGAGTGGAACGAATTACAGTCCGGCCGCCGTGACCATATGGGCGGCTTCCATGAGCATCCAGCCCGACAGCTGTACCGATAGATCCCTTTCGGGTACCCGGGAGGAGGTGACCGCACCGTTCGCGGTGAGCCCGCCGGCACCGGCGCTACCTCCCGGCAGTTCGGCCGAAACGGTCCAGTCGTGCCCGAACAGCGGTTCACCCTCGACATCGAGCCGGTTGGCCCAGGCCGCGGCGGCCGATTCCTTGACGATCCGGGCGGCCGTCCGGCGATCGGCCAGCTGTTCGTGCTCCTCGCCGGGCAGCATCAGCGCGACCTGGGCGAGATACCGCACCAGAATCCCGTTGAACAGGCCGCCGTCACCGCCCGAACCGCCCCGGACCACACTTTCGGCGGTGAGATGGTCCTCGACGGCGTCCAGCAGGGTATGTACGCGGTCCAGATGTTCGCCCTCGTGGGTGTGCACCGCGAGTTCGGTCTCCAGGCCCAGCACCACGCCCTGGCAGTAGCTGTAGATCGGGCGTTCCAGCGTGCCGGCGGGCAGGTGGATACCGTCGAAGATCAGGCCGGTCTCCGGATCGCGCAGGGTGCGGTCGATCCAGTCGGCGATCTCGCGGGCCCGTTCGTAGCGACCGAGCCGGGCCAGCGCGATACCCGCGGGACCGTTGGCGGGCGCGTTGTAGAAATCCGCGCCGACCCGCCAGGGCAGACCACCGCCCACGGCCGGATCCCAGGCGGAATAGAGCTTCTGTTCCAGCGGACCCAGCCCGCCTCGCGCCTCGGCGTGCTCCTGGATACGGGTGGCGCGCTCGAGCGCGAGAGCCAGCCAGGCCATATCGTCGTAGTAGCGGTTGGTCCAGCCGGTGAGATTGCGGAGACGATGCGAACGAACCAAGGTGGCGACCCGTTTGCGGCGGGCGATCGTCGGCGCGCGGTTGGCCGCGTCCACGGCACAGTCGATCAGATGCGCCTGCCACCAGTAGTGCCAGGTGAGGAAGAAGCGTTCCCGCCGGGTCGGCGGCCAGCCCACCACTCCGAGGGTGGTGCCGGGCAGTAACCAGACCGGCCTCAGATGACGGGACAGAATCGCCGCCTCGGCCATATCCGCCCGCTCCGACCACAGCGTCGCCGGATTACCCGGACGCCCGCGCTGTTGCCCGGCCGAACGCCGGGGAACATCCAGATCGTCGCTGGGCGGGGTCATGCAACCCATATTGCCAGGCGAATCGGAATTCACGCCGCTCAATTGTTACCGAGTCGAAGCGGGACTGTTCGCGAACCTGCCTCATCGGTCCGGACCACGGCCGATTGCGGCCGAGTTGCGACCCGCGAAGGGTCCGCACAGTGTCAATGGGGGTTAACAATCAATCGGGGAATGCTCGCCGCCGCGTATCCCTATCCAGCGCCGATTCCGGTAACCGCAATCGGCGCAAGGACATTCGAACGGACCAGACCGACCCGACACCGTCCCGGCCGCCCGCACTACGATCATGCCGTGACCAATCCTGCGCCAACGTCCGGCCCCGAACCCGCCCGGAGTCCGGAACCGGCGTCCGCGGGCACGGGCGCGGCAGCGGAGACGGAGGCCGTGGCGCGGGACGAGGAGGACGACGATCCGGGGCTCCTCGGAGCCGGCCCCACCGAATGGGGCGAGCACCCGCACGGCGTCGGCCCCTGGGTGATCGAACACGGCGGCCCCCCACCCGACGACGACCGTTTCGACCCCGAACTGCTGGCCGAGGGCGACCGCCGCAATGTGGTCGACGCCTACCGCTACTGGACCCGCGAGGCCATCGTCGCCGATATCGACCGGCGCCGGCACCCCTTCCACATCGCCATCGAGAATTTCGGGCACGATGCGAATATCGGCACCGTCGTCCGCACCGCAAACGCCTTCGCCGCGGGCGCGGTACATATCGTCGGCCGGCGACGCTGGAATCGCCGGGGCGCCATGGTCACCGACCGCTACCAGCACATCACCCATCACCCGGATATCGAGGCCCTGCTCGAATTCACCCGCGCCGAGGATCTTTCCGTGGTGGCCGTGGACAACGTCCCGGGATCGGTGCCGTTGGAAACCGTCCGGCTGCCGCGCCGCTGCCTGCTGCTGTTCGGGCAGGAGGGCCCAGGCGTCACCGAGAGCGCCCGCGAGGCCGCGGTACTCACCGTCTCCATCGCCCAGTTCGGATCGACCCGCAGTATCAACGCCGGGGTGGCGGCGGGAATCGCCATGCACACCTGGATTCGCCAGCACGCCGACCTGACCACGGCCTGGTGACCGCACCGCCGGTACGCACGGATCGTCAGGTCGCGCTCGACGTACCGAACAGGATGACCACGAAGACGAAGTAGGCGACGATCGCGAGAATCCCCAGAATCACGAAGACCGAGCCGATGATCCCGCAGATATAGCCCACCATGACATTGGACCGGCCACCGATCGCGCCGCCGGACGCGTCGATCTCGTTGAGCGCCCGCTTCCCGAGCACCCAGGCGATCGGTGCGCACAGCTGGCAGAACACCAGCCCGACGATGCCGAGTATCAGTATCAGCGTGGCCTGCGGATGTTCCGGCGGCGGTCCGTAGGGGCGATAACCGTACGGAGGCGGCGTCGGGTAACTCATGGGTGGATATTAACCCCCGCCCACCAACCACTACCAGCGAAAATGCATCCTGTCCAGGGCCGCAGAGCTAACGGCGGGTGTGCGCGCCCGGATCGGTGAGCAGGTATTGAGCCGCACCGTAGGTGGCCAGGATGGTGCCCTCCAGCAGCCGCCGCGACCGCTCGCCGCCCGCGAACAGCCGGCGCAGCACGATGAGGCCGTCCGATACCGTGAACAGCAACGCGCCCAGACCGAGTCGGCTACGGGGGTCGGGGCCCGGGATGTTCAGGCCCGCGACGGCCTGGGCCCCCGGCGCGAGCGCGGGATCGGAGGCGAGTACCGCGGCGGTACCCAGGGTGGCTCCGTAGGCGCTCAACGGCGCGGCCAGTACCGGAGCCTTCGCCCGCAGCAGAGCCGCCGCCCCCGCCCAGGCCAGTATCCGCGGCAGCGCGACCTCGGGCCGCGGGCGGGCACCGCGCCGCCACCAGAGCGTGGCGTACCCGGTCTGCATCACCGCGAACGAAGAGGCGCCGGCGATGAGCCGGCGATCGTCATCGGGATCGATGAGCAGGATATCGCCCACGGTGGCCGCGCCCAGCGAACCCAGCAGCAGAGCACGCTCCGGGGCGGCGATATCGGCGCCACCGGTCGCGACATCGGCCGCCAGCAGCGGCATCATCAGCGGTTTGGCCACCCATTGCAGCCGCTCGCGGCCGGTGAGCGCGCCCACCACGGTGACCGCCGTCGCGGCCAGGAACCCCGCGCGCAGGGGTCGCATCTCAGAGACTCGACTCGTCGGGAGCGGGCGGCAGGGTCACCACCTGGCCCGCGTAGCTGAGCCCGGCGCCGAAACCGAGCAGCAGCGCCAGCTGCCCGCCCTTGGCCTTACCGGTGGCCAGCATCTCCTCCATGGCCAGCGGGATCGAGGCCGCCGAGGTGTTGCCGGTGTTCTCGATATCGCCGGCCATCGGGATATCGTCGGCCAGTCCGAGGTTCTTCTTCATCAGCTCGTTGATCCGGGCGTTGGCCTGGTGCGGGATGAAGACCTCGATATCGTCCTTGGACACCCCGGCCATATCGAGCGCGGTGGACAGTGCCCGGGGCAGCGTGACCGCCGCCCAGCGGAACACCCGCGGCCCCTCCATCCGCAGTGCCATCCGCCCGATCGGCTCCACGGCCGGGTCGGTGCCCTGCAGATCCTGAGCCCGCTGCATGTAGTCGATGAAGTTGACGTCCTGCTTGATGGCCTCGGCGTTCTCGCCGTCACTACCCCAGACCGTGGGCGAGATCCCGTTCTCCTCGCTCGGCCCGAGCACCACCGCACCCGCACCGTCACCGAAGATGAAGGCGGTGCCGCGATCGGTCGGATCGATACCGATCGTCATGGTCTCGGCCCCGATGAGCAGCACGTATTCGGCCGAACCGGCCCGGATCATATCCGCGCCGACACCGAGCCCGTAGCCGAACCCACCGCATCCGGAGGTCAGGTCGAAGGCGGGGATACCGTTCATCCCGAGGTCGCTGGCGACGATCGGGGCGCCGTGCGGGGTGAGCATCGGCCAGCTGGAGGTGGCCAGAATCAGCGCGCCGATCTTCTCCGGGTCGATGCCGCTGTTGCGCAGCGCGCGACGGCCGGCGGCCACCGAGATCGAGCGCAGCGATTCGTCACCGCTGATCCAGCGCCGGTTCCGGATTCCGCTGCGCTCGTAGATCCACTCGTCCGTGGAATCGAGAACCTCGCACACCTCGGCGTTGCTGACCACGCGCTGCGGGCGGTAGGCACCGATACCGAGCATTGCGACGTTGTCGTGCCCCTGTTTGCCGGCAATGCTCACCACGACATTCACGACCCTTCATTCGCAGTACTGACGGATCCTCAGGCTAACGGAGAGCGACCGGGGGTCGAACAGCCCGTCGTATTTCAGCCCAACGCCAGATCCCGCAGTCCCAGAATCGAACGGTACTCCAGACCCTCGTCGGCGATGACCCGATCGGCACCGGTTCCCCGGTCGACCACGGTGGCCACCCCGACCACGGTCGCGCCCACATCACGCAGTGCCCGGACCGCGGTCAGCGGGGAGTTGCCGGTGGTGGTGGTGTCCTCGACGACCAGCACCCGCTTTCCGACCACATCCGGACCTTCGATCTGGCGCTGCATCCCATGGGTTTTCGCGGCCTTGCGCACGACGAACGCGTTGATCGGCCGGCCGGGTGCGTGCATAATGGCCAGGGCCACCGGGTCGGCGCCCATGGTGAGACCACCCACCGAATCGAATTCCCAGTCGGCGACGAGTTCCCGCAGGAGTTTGCCGATCAGTGGCCCGGCCCGATGATGCAGCGTCGCGCGGCGCAGGTCGACGTAGTAGTCGGCCTCCTTGCCAGAGGACAGTGTCACCTTGCCGTGCACGACGGCTAACTCGCGCACCAGCCCGGCCAAGACGTCCCGGTCGGTCGTTGCCTGGTCGATCATCGGTGTCCTTCCGCCTGCGTAGGCGAGTCGCGGCAAGTTCGATTCCGGCGCACGCTGCGGCGCCCACCGAGTGAGGATACGGGGACCTCTCGGCGGGAGTTACCGCAGGTGGCTGTATCTATCGACCGTCCGCAGGCCGCAGGTCTATCGGGGCACCGGACCCTGGTACGGCCGGAACCCGGGATGGAAGGGACCACCGGGCGGGCGGGAGCCGTCGTCGTCCTCGGTGGCGGCCGGGCGGCGCTCCGGATCACCGGGCCCGGCCTTACGCGGCGGCGGGTCGGCAGGCGCGGACCGGCTCACGGGACGGGAATCGGGTACCACGGCCAGGCTCGGCCGCCGCGGCGGAGCGTCGTCGCCGGGTTCGGGACCGCGGCGGTCCCGGTCTTCCGGATCTTCCTGCCGGTACCGGACGTTCGGGGCGGGATGCTCGTAGCGGCCGCCGGATTCGTCCTGGTAGTCGTCGAAATCGTCGTAGTCGTCGAAATCCCGGTCCGGGCCGTCGTCGTCGCGGTCTTCCGCCCGGGAACGCGCCCGCGGATGCGCGCCGGGATCCCGCTCGTCCAGCGGCGGCTCGGTGACCGGCGGCAGCACATGCA
>NZ_JBSFRU010000302.1:0-8264 GCF_053589395.1 Nocardia sp. NPDC003345 | reverse complement strand
TCATGCTGGGCAGGATCTGGGATGCGTAGGTGCGCACAGCACAGCACAAATGCGCTCGGCGCATGGAAAGCATGCGCGCGGCACCGTTGTGCGCGGGAGCTCGAGTGGTGATCCTCGATAGGGATAGTGTCCGGAGCGGATACGAGATCGTTCGAATGCCGATCTCGGCCCCGGAGCGCCCGTCCGAACCTTTCCGGGCGCAGCGAGAGATACGGCGCAGATGACCCAGTCCATAGCAAGTGCCGCGCGCGCCACCGCGACCCTCACCCGAGCCCGCCGACTCACCGAACCTGGTCTGCAGACTGTGCTGGAGACGCTTCCCGCTCCACTGGACCGTATGGCGAAATATCACTTCGGCTGGTGTGATGTCGAGGGAACACCATAGAGACCGGGTGAGGTAAAGGTTTGCGGCCGGCCTCACGATTGCCTCGGTAGCGGCGTGTGGTGCCGCCCCGGATGCCCCGCGGCCGATGGCGGTGGCCATCGAGCTGCTGCACAACTTCAGCCTCGTGCACGACGATGTGATGGATAACGACCGCGCATCCGGCTGGGACGGCCCATCATAAGAGCCTGATGGGGAATCCCCTCCGCGATCTGTCTGGGCGGCGCGGTGCACGCGGCCGCCGTCAAGACACTGGTGTGTGAACTATCAGCGGACCAGGCTTCCGATCTCCGAAACTGACTCGCCGAAGAACCGATGAAACTTCGCTTTTCGAACCCGCCGGTCTGCGTGTACGAACATATGGTCTTGAATCCGTAATTGCATGGCAGAAAGCCGTTTTCGCCCTTGAGCAAGGTCGAGCACATCGCTAACGGAAGAGTCGTTGCGACGTTCATAATGATCTTCCGAAGGTTTGCGATGACCCGAGCCGAGGCGAATCGGCACCACATCGTTCGCGTCCGCTCGCCGAGCGATGGAGAATGCCGTGCGACCGGAAACCGCTGCCACTCACTCGCCCCGGCATCGTCCGCTCACCGTCGGCGAGCGGATCGAGATGCGCAGACGACTACACCGTATGTCCCGCCGCCTCCTCGCCGAGATGGTCGGCCGCAGCGAGGAATGGCTCCGACTGATCGAAACAGGACGATTACGGCTCGACAGTGTCGAGATGATCCTGCGCCTGGCCGATGTCCTCCAGGTGCCCGATTTCCGGGATCTGATCGAGCTTCCCGTGCCCGAGGGCCGATACCGTACCGATTCCGCCGGCCAACTCGTCGAAGCGCTCGCACCTGTACTGCTCGCACACCCCGTCACCGCCGCCGACATCGCGGCCATATCCAGCGCGGACCCGAAGGACCATCGCTGGCTGGCGGACGAGGTCGCCGACTGCGCGGCTGTATGGGCGACCTCGCCCCGTCGGTACTCGCAACTGGCACGACGACTACCGCATCTTCTTGCCGCCGGACGCCTCTGGAATCACCGTACGGGGAGCGACTCCGCGGAACTGTCTCTGTCTCGCACCTACCACCTGACCCGCGAGGTACTCACCCAGTCCGGCGCACACCATCTCTCGGCGATCGCCGCGGATCGGGCGCGCCTCCTCGCCGGCACGCATCCGCATCTCCTCGCCGCCGCTGGCTGGCACCGGGCCAGCGCGCTTCTGCACATGGGAGAGGACCGCCATTCACACACCTTCGCACTGACCACAGCGCGACACGACCTGCCGGATGACCGCACACTCGATACCGAGGTCGTGTGTGGTGCACTCGAGCTCCTGGCAGCCGAGGCTGCCGCGTGGACCGATTTCACCGAAGCCGCGCGACTGCTCGCGGCGGCCCAGAAGCGGGCGCACCGGGTGGGTGACGATCGGCGGACGCTCGGCATCGGCTTCGGTGCCTGTGAAGTCGAGATCACCCGCATGGAGATCGCACTGTCGCGCCGTGATGTCGCACAGGTGATGGACTCGGCGGCCGCCGTCGGACGGCTCGATGTCCTGCCGATCGGTCGGCGAGCCCGCTATTTCATCATTCTGGCCACCACGTACACACTGCAGGGCGATATCGCCGCAGCCACCTTGGCGCTCGAGCGGGTGGCCGAAGTCAGCCCCGAAGATCTTCGATTCGACGGCGATGTCCACGCCGTCCTGCAGATGTTGCTCCGGCACCAGAACCAGCTCGTACGGAACACGATCGCATACCTGGCCAACGTGGCCGGAATCGCCTGATCCACCACACCGGGGTGCACGGCATTGCGCTGCACCCGAGCACCCATTCGATGCCGGCGGGTCCGACGAGCGATCAAGGAGCTCAGGACGACCCGAGCCGCTGAGATTCCAAATGTCTTGTGCGATTTTGTATACTAATAGGTTTGGAACCTGCAGTGCCCGACTCTGCCATTCTCGATCAGTACGCTGGCGCAATTCCTCGCCGCGGCTCCGCCCCGGCCATTCGGGAACGCCGGACAATCCGTCAACGTCTGTGAGTGTTCTTTCATGACAGGGTTTCCTGCAGAAAACCACACCAGTGGCCGCCGTCCGGGCAGCGAACCTGTCGGAGGGTCCGATCGGCCTCCGTCCGATCGCGTAGTTCGCCTCTGCATCAGATGCGGTGCCCGGATCGCGGCCTACCACGACGACGAGGTCTGTACACCGTGTGGACGGCAGCGCGGGCGGCCGCCCCTGCTGCCGTCGGCCGAATGGCGGACCCGGACGATGCGCGCCGCACTGGCGAGCCGCGATATGGCCGACGTGCTCCGCAGCTATCGACACCACCCCGCGCACGGCTCCCGGCCGATACCGCAAGCCGAAATGGCGCAGTGGCTCGGGATCACGCAAGGTCAGCTCAGCCGTATCGAGAACGGCCGCAGCCGGATCCATGATCTGGACAAACTGACCGATTACGCCCGACTGCTCGCCATACCGTCCACGCTGCTCTGGTTCGACATAGCAGAAGAACCGGAAGATCGGCCGGCTGCCGAACCGGTACGACTGCCCAGTGGACAATCGGTCGATACGGCGGCTCTGGACCCCGACCCAGGCTTGGCCGATTCGCTGCTGATCACTCTCGCGCACTACGTTCGGGCCGATATCAGTATCGGTCCGCGCGCACTGCTGCCGGTAGCCGAAGCACAGGTCCGGATGATCGAGGGACTCCACCGATCCGGCGACGCCCCGGCCCGCAGAAAGTTCCGACACATTCATGCCAGGTACGCCGAGTTCCTCGGCTGGCTACACCAGGACATGGGAAATTTCCGACAGGCTACCGATTGGCTGAATATCGCGTTCACCGTCGCGCGGGAACTCGGCGATTGTCGATTGAAGTCCTACATACGGATGCGGCAGAGCAACCTCGCGGAAGACCTCGGCGGCGCCCGAGCAGTACTCGAATTGGCGGAACAGGCTTGGCGCCAAACGGACTCCTCGATGCCACGATTGCGCGCCCTCGCGCTGCGCCAGCACGCCCGCGGTCACGCCCGCCTGGGCAGGCCGGAGGCATGTGCCCGGAGCATCGAAATGGCAGCGGAATACGCCGAGGACGCCGGCGACGAAGATATCGATCTGGCCGGGTACTGCACCTCCGAGTTCATCGCCGTGGAGGCCGCGGACTGCTGGATGGAGATCGGCCGGGTCGACAGGGCGATCGAATCACTCGAAACAGCTCTCACACACTGGCGATCGGCGAACCGGCGCGACTTCGGCCGCGGACTGGCACTGCTCGCTTGTGCGCAGGCACGAACCGAACAGCACGACGAAGCGCTGGCCACGGCCCGGCAGGCGCTGGTGATCGCGACCGAAACCGGCTCGGAACGAATCGTTCATCAGATCCGTCGTGCCGCGAACGAGCTCACCACCGCCGGCGCCGACGAGCACGGCACTGCCTTGCGCTCGGCACTGCGCACCGCCATGTCGTAGCGGTGCGCGAGCGGTATTCCGGGCGAACATTCACGGTATGCGCCATACGAGCTTCACGGGGCGAGGAAGTGCGCGACGGTGAATCCGAAGGCACCCGCCCCACGTCGGCGCCGGTCACCGGTCCCCTATCGGCCAACCAGAGGAACAACGCCATGTCCACAACGAAGACCACACTTCGGGGCGCATCCGGATCGGGCCGGGCGCACGCAAAACTGATCTTGATCGGTGAGCACACCGTCGTCTATGGACTACCCGCGGTCGCGGTGCCTCTGCGCGATCTCACCGTCGATGTAATCGTGACCCCGACAGACACCACGCAAGCCGCACAGCACTTCCTACCCGCGGCCGGTAGCAGCGACGAAACGCTGGGGTCTCGATTCACGGCCTCCACCGGCAGCGAGTCGACAGGGGACCCCGGTGCCGCCGTGGTGGCAGCGTCGCTGCGCCGGTGGGGTGGCATCAGCGACAGTGTCGAGGTACGGGTGCGCAGTCGTATCCCGCCCGCCCGCGGACTCGGATCCAGCGCGGCGACCGCCGCCGCGACCGTCCGCGCGATTGCCGACCTGCACGGCGTTACTCCCGATGCAAGCTCTCTGTACCGGCTCGTCCAGATCGGTGAAACCGTGTCCCACGGCCGGGCCAGCGGTGTCGATGCCGCCACCGTGACCGCCCCTGGCCCCCTCCGCTTCGCGAACGGTGATATCCGACCAATCACCACACCGCCCGACGCGGTTCTCGTGCTCGCCGACACCGGCATAGCGGGCCGGACCGACCACGCGGTGGCCACCGTACGAACCACACTGCACCGAGACCGGACAGGAGCGCGGCGGATACTTACGCGAGCGAGTGAAATCCTCGAATCCGCGGTACAAGCGCTGGCGTCCGGCGGGATGCATGCGCTGGGGCAGAGCATGAACGAATTCCACTCGCTGCTGCGCGAACTGAACGTCAGCACCCCGGGAATCGACCATTTGACCGCCGCCGCACGCAGCGCCGGGGCGTACGGCGCCAAACTCACCGGTGGGGGCCTCGGTGGCTGCGTAATCGCCCTGACCGATGCCAACTCGGCGCCAGCCATCGGTGAAGCGATGCTGGCTGCCGGTGCACGGCGAACCTGGCTCGCCGATATGCCCAAAGGCTCATAAGCACCTTCGCACCAGATCCACTGCCGCCGACGACCTCCTCCGGCAGGACGTCCGGCTCTGCGTGATCTGTCGGCACTGCCACCCTTTGGCCACAGGCACGACACCGCGCACCGAGCCACAGCGTCCTCGTGGGTCGTGTGCAGGTTCTGCAGAGGTCGAATCGCCACATAGGAGGGCGTTTTCGAGATGAGGTTTCCCTTCATTGCTCGGTCCAGGTGCTGCCTGCGGTTTCCCGGCGCGATGGACCGGGCGGTGACGAGAGCAATGGAAGGGCATACACGGGGCGCATATTCGGCATGCTCCGAACGCCGTTCCCGAGCGTGCGCCGCCCGATGCATCCTGTGTTCAGGCCGATACGCGATGACAGTCTGCTTCTCGGGGCAGTCGATGACTGTTCCACCACAGATAGGAGTGCGTAATGACATTCACACTCGATGACCTCGACGGCGTTGATCTGAGTCTTCCTTCTGTGAGCCTTCCACGTTGCAACCCTAATTATGAGATTGCACGACCTTCCTTCGATGCCTGGATGTACTACATACAGGAATTGGCTCCAGATATGCGCCGCAGGATACGGAATGTCGATCATTTGTGGGCAGCCTCTTTCTGGTATCCCAACGGTTCGGCACAGGGACTGCTCGACGCAGCAAAGCAGGCGACCCTCATTATCACCCGGGACGACATGGTGGATATGGAGGGATACCGTCGGGTTCCAGAGATTGTTCCGGCCGCACTAGAAGACTGCCGCAGTCGTCATACTACCGTTGCCGAGCCGTTCTTCGGGCCGCTGTTCGAGGTGCTCTGGGCCGATCTGAGTCGATACAGCTCGCCGGCAGTCATGCAACGACTGATGGAAGACGAGGAGGAATTGCTAACCGCCTACATAGAAAGTAATGAAATTCAAACACGCGGCGGATTTACGAGCTTGGAGGAGTTCTTTCGGGTGCACGGAATTACGTTCGCGACTCGAATGTGGTTCACCTGCGCGGAGGTCGCCAACGGGAGTGACTACAGCGGCCTGATCGACCATCCTGCGGCACAGGCACTGCTTCAATGCAACAGAGAGCGTTTCCTACTCTATGACGGGTTGTCCAGCCTTCGAGTGGATATTGCACAGCAGAATCTTCAGGACAATATAATCGCTCTCCTCGCTCGCCTCGACGGGATCTCCTTGAAGGAGTCGGTGGATAAAGTGCGTCTAATGTGGGATGAAAATCGTGTTCGCCATCGGGAACTGAGCATTAGACTTCTACTGAGCCCACTCGGCGGACATCCGCACGCCACGGAGCTCATCAATGTCATGGAAGATACTCTGGTGGGCTCAATTGCCGTCTATGCTCATTCGCCGCGCTATGACCCGGATTCCTCGAAAGACGGCAATTGACAAACCGACGGAACACCCAAACTATACTCACGTATCGCCTCCGCACTGAATGGCAACGGTCGCTGGGCCGTGACTGAATTCGACTCGGAGATCTCTCCTGGGACATTGCACACCGCCGAACTGCTCAACAACATGGAAGGCAGCATCGCGGCTCGATAGGCGTTGCATCCCCCTCCCCGCTACAGAATGGACTGCCCGATGAGTATTGCTGAAACGCCCGAAATAGGACAGGCGTCGCCGCCCCACGTTGCCTGCGTGATGGACGGCAACGGCCGATGGGCCCTCAGACGCGGTCTCATGCGCACCGAGGGACACTCGGCCGGAGAAACAAGCATTGTCGCAACCGTCAATGCCGCCCTCGCCGCCGGGACCCGCTGGCTGACCCTGTACCTCTTCTCCAGCGAGAACTGGCGACGGCCCCAGCAAGAAGTCGATTACATGATGCGGTTCAGTCAGCGCATCCTCCGCAACAATATCGACCGCTGGCACGCTCGCGGTGTCCGGATCCGGTATCTCGGGTCCGACGATCCACGCATCCCGAACAAGGTTCGGGAAGACAGTCTTGCTGCCGAAGCGGCAACCATCGCAAACGAAGAACTGAACCTCACTATTGCTTTCGGTCACGGTGGGCGTCGCGACATTGTCCACGCTGTAAAATCGCTGGTCGCGACGTGCCCGGAACCAAAAGAAGTCACCGAGGAGACTCTGGCGGGTCACTTCGAGCATCCGGAGATACCGGATGTGGACCTCTTCCTTCGCACGTCCGGCGAGCAGCGACTGTCGAACTTCCTTCTGTGGCATGCCGCCTACGCCGAATTCGTCTTCCTCGACGTCCTGTGGCCCGATTTCCGCGCTGAGCACTACAACCGAGCGCTCGACATATATCAGCGGCGCACTCGCAAATTCGGCACAGTCGACACCGTACAAGCGGATGGACGCTCAAATCGGTAACCCGTTTCGGCGCGATCGGATCCGCCGGGCGAGATGTCAGCCCGGTCAAGTCCTCGCTGTCAACGGTGAGGACGTCGTAACAGGCAGCCGCACCGGCAGCGCGGCCGACAACATGGCTTCGACCCGAACGCCGCACTGCCCCTGCGCGCGCTGGACGTGAGCGCCACGACCGCATGGCGCCCTGGTCCCGACTTGCCAGCGTGGGTTCGCCGATGAGACGCACACGGGCTGCGCCGACTCCAGTTACGGGGTCGCAGCGGCGTCGGCGCCAACTCTAAGCCTCGATCCACCGATCGTTACTGTCGGGTTGGGGTGGCGTGAATGGAGAAGTGCCCTTTGAGCTGGGAGGATCGCTGTTGTCTAGGCAGTGATCGGTCCGGTTCAGAAGGGCACTTCGGGTGCAAGTGTTGCATAGGTTCGCCGCGGAGTCAGTGGTGTTCGATGATCAGAGTCTGGTGTCGCTGGCCGGGCTGGTGCCGGTGATGCGGTTGGCCGAGCAGACCGGGCTGGGCGAGTTGCTGAGGCAGAAGGTGGCGATCAGCGAACCGCGGATCCGCTCCGGTGCGGCGAATGCCGGGCCGAAGCTGACGACGCTGATTGCGGGGATGTGCGCTGGCGCGGACAGTATCGATGATGTCGATGTGCTTCGCAGCGGCGGCATGCCCACGGTGTTCCACCAGGTGTATGCGCCCTCGACGATCGACACTTTGCTGCGAGAGTTCAGTTTCGGTCATGCCCGTCAGCTCGAATCGGTGCTGGGTGCGCATCTGTCGCGGCTGTGTCAGCGGGTCGATCTGCTGCCGGGCGCTGATCGGCGGGGCGTTCGTCGATATCGATTTGAGGTTCCCCCGCATTGTTGGAGGGCGGGGTAATCAGGTTCCAGCCGGAACCGGGTGATGGTAGCTCGCCTCGAACTCATCCGGTGATCGCCAA
>NZ_JBSFRU010000301.1:0-8294 GCF_053589395.1 Nocardia sp. NPDC003345 | reverse complement strand
GGCCGCGGACAACACCGAATTGCTGTCGTGGAGCACCGACGGCTTCGACTACGAGGCCATCCTCGCGGCCGACCCCGATCTGATCGTCGCGGGCGGATTCGGCCTGCCGTTCGCGCTCGCCACCAAGGGTTACGACCGGCTCAGCGCGATCGCGCCCACGGTCGTGGTGA
This sequence comes from Nocardia sp. NPDC003345, assembly GCF_053589395.1. Taxonomy (NCBI): domain Bacteria; kingdom Bacillati; phylum Actinomycetota; class Actinomycetes; order Mycobacteriales; family Nocardiaceae; genus Nocardia; species Nocardia sp. NPDC003345. Next base: position 8,124 of record NZ_JBSFRU010000301.1, on the reverse strand, counting down.
ACAGTTCGCTGGCCACCTGGCAGGATCAGTTCGGGTTCCTGGCCGGCGAGGTCTTCGACGAGCGCGATACCTACGACGGGTTCGTCGCCGACTACAACAAGCGGGTCGACGAGGTGAAACAGGCGATCACGCCCCCGCCGGGCCCGGTCTCCTATCTGACCATCACCGCGGACAACACCCCGTATCTGCTGTTCGAGAACATGGGACTGCCCCAGACGCTGGCCGAGGTGGGATTGCGGCCCGCGCCGTTGGTCGAGCAGAACGGTCTCCAGCCGTACAAGCCCGGTGGTGACATGGCCGAACTCTCGACCGAACAGGTCGGCCGGCTGGTGACGACGCCGACGGTATTCGTCACCGGCTTCAACGGCGACACCACCGATATCGCCACTCTCACGAAGCAGCCCGTGTACGCGAAACTTCCCGCGTTCGCCGGAAACCACGCCTACGACCTGCCCTACTGGGCGGTCCGCGGCGACTACGACGAGGCGATGGCGCTGCTCGACCTCGTCGAGAAGCAGTTCTCCTAGACCGCGGCGGCCGGCGCATGAAGCCACCACTGCTCACCGGCGCCGGCGCGCCGCCGAGCCCACCGGTGCGCATCGCGCACCGGTGGGCCTGGCTACTGCTGTCGGTGCTGATACTGGCCGGGGTGACGGCGGCCAGTATCGCGGTCGGATCGGTGAGCCTGCCGCTGTCCACCGTGTGGGACGCGCTGACCGCCCCGGACGGCAGTATGGATCATCTGACGGTCCGCACCCTGCGCGTCCCGCGCACGATCCTCGGGCTCCTCGTCGGAGCCGCGCTGGGGGCCGCCGGGGCGCTCATCCAGGGACTGACCCGTAATCCGCTGGCGGACCCGGGAATTCTGGGTGTGAACGGCGGTGCGGGATTCGCGATAGTCCTCGGAGTCGCGGCTTTCGGGGTCACCGAGATCGAGCAGTACCTCTGGTTCGGTTTCGCGGGCGCGGTGCTGGCCACCGCACTCGTCTACGTGATCGCGTCGCGCGCGCCCGGCGGGGCCGACCCGTTGCGGCTGACGCTGGTCGGGGTGGCGCTGGGCGCGGTGCTCACCGGCGCGACGAAAACGCTGGCGTTGCTCGATCCGGAGACGTTCGACCGGATGCGGTTCTGGGACGCCGGCACCATCGCCGACCGGCCCGCCGGCACTGTCCAGATCATCTGGCCGTTCATCGTCGCCGGGCTGGTGACGGCCCTGGTGTGCGCCCGCTCGCTCAACGCGCTCGCGCTGGGTGAGGACCTCGCCGCGGCGGTCGGGGTACGGCTCCCGGTTGTCCGGACCGCCGCGGTGGTGGCGGTGACCCTACTGTGCGGAGCCGCGACCGCGGCGGCGGGCCCGCTGGTGTTCGTCGGCCTGATGGTGCCGCACGCGGTCCGCCGGATCACCGGCCCCGACCAGCGCTGGATCATGCCGTTCACCCTGGTGCTCGCACCCGTGCTGGTCCTGCTCGCCGATATCGCGGGGCGGCTGATCATCCGGCCGGCGGAGCTCCAGGTCGGTGTGGTCATCGCGTACCTGGGCGCCCCGGTGCTGATCGCACTGATCCGGCGGCGCAGAGCCGAGGCGTCGTGAGCCGCGTTCTCATCCTGCGTGCGGGGGTGTTCAGCCGACGCACCACGATCCGGGCCATGACGGTCTGTGTGCTGCTCGGTACCGTGCTGGCGGTATGCCTGTCGGCCGCGCTCATGCTCGGCACTCGTACCCTCTCGCCCGGCGAGGTATTCGCCGCGCTCGGCCCCGGCGCGGACTCGTCCGACCGCCTGGTCGTGGTCGAGTGGCGGGCGCCACGGGCGGTGGCGGCTCTCCTGTTCGGCGCCTGTCTGGGGCTGAGCGGGTCGATCTTCCAATCTCTCACCCGCAATCCGCTGGGCAGCCCGGACGTGGTCGGGTTGAACGCGGGCGCCTACACCGGCGTCGTCGCCGCGATGCTGCTGGGCGCCGACAGCTTCGGTGCGCGGGCCACCGGTGCCATGCTCGGCGGGCTGGGCGCCGCCGCCATCGTGTATCTGCTCGCCTTCCGGGAGGGGGTGCGCGGGATCCGGCTGGTCATCGTCGGTATCGCGGTCAGCGCCATGCTGTCGTCGGTCAATACCTGGTTCGGCGTGAAGGCCGACCTGGACGACGCGCTCCAGGTGGCGGTCTGGGGTGCGGGAACCCTGTCCGGTGTGGAGTGGCCACCGGTGCTGCTGTCGGCAGGCGTCGCCCTCGCGCTGATCGCGGCCGTCCCGGCCGCCACCCGGCGCATGCGCCAACTGGAACTCGGCGAGGAGGCGGCCGCGATGCTCGGGGTCGGGGTGGAACGCAGCAAGGTGCTGTTGCTCGTACTCGCGAGTCTGCTCACGGCGATCGCCACCGCGGTCACCGGCCCGGTCGCGTTCATCGCGCTCGCCGCCCCGCAGATCGCCGGGCGGCTCACCGGACACGGCTCCTCCGCCGATCCCCTGGGCGCGGCCCTGACCGGGGCGGTGCTGATGTCGGCGGCCGACCTCGTGGCACAACACGCGATTCCGGACGCGAAGCTGCCGGTCGGAGCGGTCACCGTATGTCTCGGCGGAAGTTATCTGGTCTGGCTGCTCCTGCGTGAGGCCAGGAACTGGTGAGCCGGCCGGTACACCGGTCCGCGGAATCCGGCCCGTCACGGTCGGTGAGAGCTCACAAGCCCGCGCCCCCGCCGGTCCGGGTACGGTATCTACCGCCCCCGACGACGGTGTGGCGCTCCTGCTGATCGACATGGATGTATATAGATGAGTTCGACCGCCGAGAAACTTGCCGACCTGCGCAAGAAGCTCGAGATCGCACAGGAACCGGCCGGCGAGGCGGGAGCCGCCAAACGCGCGCGCAAAGGAATCCCCTCGGCCCGCGACCGCATCGATATGCTGCTGGACCCGGGCACCTTCGTCGAAATCGGTGCGCTCGTACGCAATCCGGCGGATAAAGACGCCCTGTACGGCGACGGCGTGGTCACCGGTCGCGGGCTGGTGGACGGGCGGCCGGTGGCCGTGTTCTCCCACGATCAGACCGTGTACGGCGGCACCATCGGCGAAATGTTCGGCCGCAAGGTCGCCGCGATCATGGAACTCGCGGGTAAGACGGGCTGCCCGCTGATCGGCATCAACGACTCCGGCGGTGCGCGTGTGCAGGAGGCCGTCACCTCGCTGCGCTGGTACGGCGAACTCGCGACCATGATGGAACCGCTATCGGGTTCGGTGCCGATGGTGTCGCTGATTCTGGGCAACTGCGCCGCCGGCGCGGTGTACCAGCCGATCTGCACCGATGTCGTGGTGGCCACCGAGAGCGCCCATATGTTCGTCACCGGTCCCAAGATCATCGAGGACGCCATCGGTGAAAAGGTGGATATGGAGGAGCTGGGCGGCGCCTACAACCAGGCCGCCTACGGCAATATCCACCACATCGCCAAGGACGAGGCGGCGGCGTTCGCGTGGGTCCGCAACTATCTGAGCTATCTGCCGTCGAGTGCGGTCGAGCTGCCGCCGGTCGTGAACGCCGGTCTGGAGCCGCAGGTCACCGAATCCGATCTGACCCTGAACACGCTGGTCCCGGACTCGGACAACGCTGTCTACGATATGCACGACGTGCTGTTGCGGATCTTCGACGACGGCGAGTTCCACGAGATCGGCGCGGCGGCCACCCAGAACCTGATCACCGGATTCGCCCGCGTCGACGGCCGGCCGGTGGGTGTGGTCGCCAACCAGCCGACCGTGCTGGCCGGCGCGCTCGACGCCAAGGCCGGCGACAAGGCCGCGCATTTCATCCATATCTGCAATGCCTTCGAGATCCCGCTGGTGCTGGTGGTCGACACCCCCGGCTTCCTGCCCGGTGTGGAACAGGAGAAGGTGGGCGTCATCAAACGCGGCGGCCGGTTCCTGTTCGCCTATGTGGAGGCCACGGTCCCCAAGGTCACGGTGGTGGTCCGGAAGGCCTACGGCGGCGGCTGGGCCGTGATGGGCGCGAAAGCGCTCGGCTGCGATGTCTACCTGGCCTGGCCCACCGCCCGTATCGCGGTGATGGGCGCCGACAGCGCGGTCGGGCTGACCCAGCGCAAGGTCTTGGACGCCACCCCCGAGGATCAGCGCGCCGAACTCCGCAAGCAGATGATCGACTTCTACAACGCCACCGTCGCGACCCCGTGGATCGCGGCGGAACGGGGCTATATCGACAGCGTGATCGAACCGTCGGCCACCCGCCTGGAACTCCGCCGCGCACTGGCGCTGCTGCGCGATAAGAAGGTCATCCGCTACCCCCGCAAACACCATCTGCTGCCACTCTGAAAACAGCCTCCTCACCTGCCACAACCTCCTGTTCGGGTCTTGACTGACGCCCGAACAGGAGGAGACTGGAATGACACCGGAACACCGGAGAATGTGACCCGCTTCAAGGAGACGTCCGGAAAAGCGGGCCGGCATTTTCGAGAGATCCGGCCAGGCCCCCGGCAAGTCGGCCGACGACCGGAACGACAGCGACGACTGGAGTTTCAGGAATCGGCAGAGACTACCGGGGACTGCTCTGTCCGTGGGTCATCCGGCCGCGGTGCGCAGGGGCGCGCCTGCCCGGTGCAGATGCCGCAGCGCCTCGCGGTAGGAGTCGATGAGCCCGGTCTCGTGGTAGGGCACGCCGATCTCCGCGCAGTAGTCGCGAACGATCACCTGGGCGTGGCGCAGGTTCGGGGTCGGCATATTCGGGAACAGGTGGTGCTCGATCTGGTAGTTGAGCCCGCCGAGCGCGATATCGGTCAGTACGCCGCCGCGAACGTTCCGCGAGGTGAGGACCTGACGGCGCAGGTAATCGGGGCGGTCGTCGCCGGTGAGAGTCGGCATACCCTTGTGGTTCGGGGCGAATATGCAGCCCATGTACACGCCGAACAGCGCCTGATGCACCACGAAGAACGCCACGGCCTTATCGGCGGGCAGCACCACGAACAGCGCGGTCAGGTAGGCGGCGAAATGCGCGAACAGCAGCGAGCCCTCCAGCCGGCGGTGTTTGACCGACCGGTTCCGTAGCGCGCGGACACCCGCCAAGTGCAGGTTCAGGCCCTCCAATGTCAGCAGCGGGAAGAACAGGAAAGCCTGTGCCCGCCCGATCAGGCGGGTCATTCCATGGCTCGCCCGCGCCTGCCGCTGTGACCAGACCAGGATGTCGGGGGCCACATCGGGGTCGAGTTCCTCGTGATTCGGATTGGCGTGGTGGCGGGTGTGCTTGTCCTGCCACCAGCCGTAGCCGAGGCCGATACCGGCGTTCCCGGCGAGGCGGCCCACGATCTCGGTCGGCCGCCGCAACCGGAAGACCTGGCGATGCGCCACATCGTGCATGACCAGTGCGACCTGGGCGAAGGACACCGCCATGAACGCCGCGATCGCCAGGGTCCACCAGGTGTCGCCGGCCAGGACGAATGCCACCCACCCCGCCACGAACGCGACCCCGACCAGGGTGAGGCGGATCGCGTAGTAGCGCGGGCGCCGGTTCATCAGCCCGGCGGCGGAGACACGGCGCAGCAGCCGGGCGTAATCCCCCTCGGCACGGCGTCGCGTTGATTGTGGATTCGCCGCAGGGGCCGGAGCCGATATCGTCATGAAAACGACGCTATGGGCGGAAATCTCGTTCGGGGTAAGCCCACGGTATGGCAGCGGGTCGCACTGCGGAGTGATTTCCGGCGGTCACCGCACCGGCGCTAGCGCCCGCCGAAGCCCGAAACGGCGATACCGCGGGTGAAGGCCTTCTGCGCGAAGGCGTACACCAGCAGCATCGGCAGCAGGATCAGCATCGACGCCGCCATCAGCACCGGCCATTTCGACACGTACTGCCCCTGCATCCAGACCAGCCCGAGGGTGACGGTGGAGATGTCCTGGCGCTGGATCATCACCAGCGGCCACAGGAAATCGTTCCAGACCCCGACCCAGGTGAGTACGGCCAGCACCATCACGGCGGGGCGGGCATTGGGCAGCAGCACCCGCCAGTAGATCTGCCACGGTGTGCAGCCGTCGAGGATGGCGGCCTCCTCGAGTTCGGCGGGCAGCGTGCGGAAGAACTGCCGCATCAGGTATGTGCCGAACGCGGTGCCGAACAGGCCGGGCACGATCAGCGCCCACAGGGTGTCGGTCCAGCCGAGCACCCGCATGAGCACGAACTGCGGTATCACGGTGACGGTCAGCGGCACCATCAGTGTGGCCAGATAGGCCACGAACAGCGCCTCACGTCCGGGGAATCGCAGCCGGGCGAACGCGTACCCGGCCAGCGAGCAGAAGAACACCTGACCGGCCGTCACACAGGCCGCGTAGACCACGGTGTTGACGAACATCCGGCCGAACGGCATCAGGTCGAATACCTCGCCGTAGTTCGACCACTGCGGATCCGGTGGGATGAGAGTCGGTGTGGTGACCTCCGATTCTTTCTTCAGCGAGCCCGACAGTGCCCACAGGATCGGGAACAACGCGCACCAGCCCATCGCTATGAGCCCGGCATACAGCGCGACCGCTCGGACGAGAGCGCGCCGGTTCGGCCGGGGGGCCGCAACCGCGGTCACCGCGACTCGTCCTTGCGCGCGAATCGGAGTTGCGCGACGGTGAGGACCAGCAGGATCACGAAGACCACCCACGCCAGGGCGGACGCGTATCCCATATCCCCGAACGCGAAGGCGTTCTGGAAGATCATGATGCCGAAGATGTAGGTACCGGTCTCGGGGCCGCCGTTACCGCCGGTGAGGGCATAGACCTGGTCGAACGCCTGCACCGTGTTGATGATCGAGATGACCAGGACGAAGGACAGGGCGCCCCGGATCAACGGCAGCGTGATCCGGAAGAAGCGCTGGATATCGCCTGCCCCATCGATTTTCGCCGCCTCGTAGAGGCTCTCCGGAACACCCTGCATGGCGGCGAGCAGTACGACGGTGGCGAAGGGGATACTGCGCCAGATACCGACCAGGCACAACGACACCAGCGCCCAGTCCGGGTCCACCAGCCACGGCACCGGGCCTATCCCGGCCCAGCCGAGCATGATGTTCATGAGGCCGTTGTTGGTATCGAAGACGAACCGCCAGACCACGGCCATCACCACACTCGACACCGCCAGCGGGAGCAGCAGCACGGTACGGAACAGGCCTATCCCCCGCACCTTCCGGTTCAGCGCCGCCGCGATCACCAGGCTGATCGTCACGGTGGGCACCAGGCTCCCGGCCGTGAAGAGCACGGTGTTGCGGACCGCGATCGGGAACAGCGGATCACCGGTGAACAGCCGCCGGAAGTTGTCGGCCCCGATGAATCGGGCCGGGCCGAACATATCCCACTGCTGGAAGCTCAGATACAGCGAGAAACCCAGCGGGAACAGCATGAACACCGCGACAGCGAGCAGATTGGGCGCGACGAACAGCCGTCCCGCCCGCGCCCGCCGCCGCGCCAGCTCGGTCCGGCGCGGGCGCTGCGCGGCTACCGGCGCGGTGGTGGCGGTGACGGGTTCTCCGGTGACGGTCATCGGTTGCGCAGCACCTCATCGGTATCGGGAGCGAGATTGCCCCGTAGGGAAACCGCGGGGCGGGCACCGCGCAGTACCGGACCGATATTGCGATCCATCAGCGCGTCGATCCGCGCCCACTCCGGGGTCACCGGGAGCGGACCGGAACGGGCCGGCCCCTCGGTGAGGATGCCGAGGTTGCGCACCTGCCGGTGCGCGTCCGCGAATCCTGGCGACCGCAGCGCCGATCCGAGCACCGGGACGAACAAGCCCGTTTCGGCGATGACCGCCTGGCCGACGGGTCCGGCGGCGAACTTCACGAACTCCCAGGCCTGTTCGCGCCGCGGACTGTCGGCGGCGATCGCCAGACCAGTGGCGCCGATATTGGATCGCGCGCCCCGGCCCCCGGGGCCGACGGGTAGAGCGGTGACATCGAACCCGATATCGCCGGCCTCGGCGAAGGTGCGGTAACGCCAATGCCCGCCCATGGCCAGCGCCGCCTCACCCCGGGCGAACAGATCCATCGCCGATACCGACTGCTGGTCGTTCGGGGTCGGCGCCACCCGGTGCTCGTTGGCCAGATCCGCGTAGAACTGCACGCCCTCGAGGAATCCGGCGGCGGCGAAATTGCCACGCACCGGGCG
>NZ_JBSFRU010000300.1:0-8316 GCF_053589395.1 Nocardia sp. NPDC003345 | reverse complement strand
CAGCCCTCGAGACTCGCGCCTGCGGCGCATGCGCTTCGAGGGCTGAAAGCAGGGCCGGGCCGAAACCGTCCACGGGTCTCGCTGAACTCGGCGCCGCGGCCGAGCACGTCTAGGCTCATCGTCGATGTACAAGAGGGAGCTTCACCAGCGCGCCGTCCGCCGTTTAGGCTCGGTGCTCGCCGCCGCGGTCTGCGCGGCCGGACCGATCACCGTCTGCGGGCCTGCGATCGCGCAGCCCCCACCACCCACGACCACCCCGTTCACCACCCCCGTCACCGATACCTGCCCGCAGCGTGAGCGGCCGCCGGCCGCGATCGACACCTCCGAGGTTCCGGCGCCCGGCGAGCCCACACCCACCCCGCTACCCGTCCCGGACTCCCCCATCGGCGGCAAACGCCTGGGTGAATGCGGTGTGGTCCTGCCGACGGGCGCACCCGCGGTACCGCCGGACATCTCGGCGACCGCCTGGATGGTGTCGGATCTCGATACCGGCGCCGTGGTGGCCGCCAAGGACCCGCACGGCCGCTACCGTCCCGCCAGCACGATCAAGGTGCTGCTGGCGACCATCGCGTTGCGCACGCTGGACCTCGACACCGTCGTCGTCGGCACCCAGGCCGACGCCGATGTGGAGGGCACCCGCGTCGGGATCGGCCCGGGTGGCCGCTACAGCAACCGCCAGCTGCTGCACGCGCTGGTGATGGCGTCGGGCAACGACGCCGCGCACGCGTTGGCGGCGCAGTTGGGCGGTGACGCGGCCGCGGTCGCGAAGATGAACGATCTCGCCGCCTCGCTGCGCGCCTACGACACCCGCGCGGCCACCCCGTCCGGCCTCGACGGCCCCGGTATGAGCACCTCGGCCTACGATCTGTCGCTGCTGTTCCGCGAGGCCATGTCGATCCCGCTGTTCGCGGAGATGATCCGCACCGAACAGTTCGACTTCCCCGGTTTTCCGCCGAATCCGGCCGTGCCCGGCGATCAGGATCATCCGGGTTTCCCGATCGCCAACGACAACGGTCTGCTCTACAACTATCCGGGCGCGCTGGGTGGTAAGACGGGGTTCACCGACGATGCGCGCCAGACCTTCGTGGCGGGCGCCGAACGCGGCGGCCGCCGCCTGGCCGTGACCCTGTTGCAGGCCGACGTACTGCCGATCCGCCCCTGGGAGCAGGCGGCCCGATTGCTCGACTACGGATTCGCCCTCGGACCCGGTGCCCAGATCGGCGAAATCCCTGGTGACCGAGCCGAATCCGAGGACGGCGACGCGGTACTGGCACTGCCTCCCCAGGAGGGCGCCCAGAACGCCATCGCCTATTCCGCCCAGCCGCGCGCAGCGGGCGGTTTCGACGACCTGTGGATGATGCTGATGGTCGGCGGTCTGATCCTGGTGCCGATAATGCTGGTGGGTACGTGGCATATCCGCACTCGTAAACGCTGACCCGGCCCGGCCGGTCACCCGGGGCACGCCGCCCGTTCGCCCGATTCAGTGGCGGCGCCGCCGGATCCGGGACAGACCGGCGGCGGTCAGTGCCCCCGCTCCGAACAGCGCGGCCGATTTCCCCAGCGACGGCCGTCCGGTGTCCTGGATCCGCGGGCTGATCACCGCGGGTCCGGGCAGCGGGGCCGGCGCGAGTTGTTCGTTCTCGCGCGCGGTGGCCGCCCAGGCGGTGGCGAAGAGGATGATCCGGTACACCACGTAGCTGAACACCATGATGCCGATGATCGAACCGAACGCCGCGCCCGCCGGACTGCTCAGCACCGACCGCAGATAGATCCCGGCGAGGTTCTTGAAGATCTCGAATCCCACCGCCGCCAGCACCGCCGCCCGCAGCGCGCTGCGCAGTGTCACCGGCTCGCGGGGCAGGCGGGCGATGATCCAGGCGAACAACGCCCAGGACGCCACCATCGCCAGCCCCGTGGACAGCAACCACAGCAGCCACCGCGACCCGGGCATGTCCTGCAGCCCGACGAGTTCGAGCAATCGCACCCCGAGCCGGCTCGACGCCAGAACCGACAAACCCAGCGACAGTGCCAGCGCCAGGAACAGACCGAACAGCGCGCCCAGATCCGACAGTTTGTTGCGGAACCAGTTCGAGTCGTCGGATTTCTGCTCCCACTGCTCGGTCAGCGCGGCGCGCAGGTTCGCCATCCAGCCCAGCCCCGAATACAACCCGGTGAGCAGACCCAGGACGCCCACCGCGCCGCGCGAACCGATCGCCTGGTCGATCAGATCGTTGAGCTGATCGCCCATCTCACCGGGTATGTTCTCGACGACGCTGGTGCGCAGTTCGTCGAGCAGATCGGCGTTACCCGCCAGCACGAAACCCGCGATGGCGAAGGCGATCATCAGCAGCGGGAACAGGGAAAGCACCGTGAAGTAGGTGATACCCGCCGCGTAGTGGTCACCGCGCTGGTTCTGATACCTGCCGACGGCGCGTACCAGATGGTCGAGCCAGGGCCGCTGCCCGATCGTCCGCTGGACCCTGTCCTTCACTGTGTCGATCACCTGCACTGTCAGCGCCCCTCGCTCGCCCCGCGCACCGGCGCCGGACCGGCGCTCAGCGGGTGAGGAACCCGACCCGGTCGTAGACCTGTGCGAGAGTGTTGCCGGCGATCTCGCGCGCACGCTCGGCCCCGGTGGCGAGAATACGATCGAGTTCACCCTGATCCGCCATGTACTCTTCCACTTTCGCACGAAGAGGCGTGACAAATCCGGTCAGTGCGTCGGCGACGTCGGCCTTCAGATCGCCGTAACCCCGGCCGGCGTAATCCTTCTCCAGCGTCACGATCGGGGTCTCGGTGAGCGCCGACAGGATCACCAGCAGATTGCTGACCCCCGGCTTCGCCTCCACGTCGTAGCGGATCTCGCGCTCGGTATCGGTCACCGCCGAGCGCACCTTCTTCGCCGTCACCTTCGGATCGTCGAGCAGGTTGATCAGGCCCGCGTCCGAACTGGCGGACTTGCTCATCTTCGCGGTGGGATCCTGCAGGTCGTAGATCTTCGCGGTGCCCTTGACGATATGGGCCTCCGGCACCACGAAAGTCTTCTTGAACCGGGTGTTGAACCGCTGGGCCAGGTTGCGGGTGAGCTCCAGATGCTGACGCTGATCCTCACCCACCGGCACCTGATGCGGCCGGTAGAGCAGGATATCGGCGGCCATCAGCACCGGATAGGTGAACAGGCCGACAGTGGTGTTGTCGGCGCCCTGTTTCACCGATTTGTCCTTGAACTGCGTCATCCGGCTCGCTTCGCCGAACCCGGTGAGGCAGTTCAGCACCCAGGTCAGCTCGGCGTGCTCGGGTACCTGCGACTGCACGAACAGGGTCGAACGCCCCGGATCGATCCCGAGGGCGAGCAGTTGCGCGGCCGCCGACCGGGTGCGTTTGCGCAGTTCCTTCGGATCCTGCGACACCGTGATGGCGTGCATATTGGGGATGAAGTACAGCGCGTCGTAGTCGTCCTGCATGGTGACCCAGTACTGGAGGGCACCGAGGTAGTTTCCGAGGTGGAACGAATCACTCGTGGGCTGGATACCCGAGAGCACTCGCTGTTTACGCTCCCCGGCGGACGGGGTCGGAGCAGGACTGGACATGCCCCGATCCTCCCATGTGCATCAAGCGGAATTCCGCTCCACCCGTGTCCACCGGGCACCGGGCACGAGCGGGGGCCCTGCGTGGTCACGCTGCGCTACCGCCTCCGGGCCTGACCCGCTCGTGCCACTTACGCGGATCGATGTCCGGCATGCTGCGTTTCCCCTCGCGTGCCAGACGCTGCTCCTGTTTCGTGATCAGCCGGTAGACCGGCGCGCTCGGACCGTTGAGCGCGGTTCTCACCGGCCGGGGCACCAGGAACGAGGGCACGCTGTGCGCGTTGCGCACCGACTGCGCCAGCCCGCGGTAGGCGAGTTCGTCGCCACGTTTCCAGTCGATCCCGTACATACCCCGGATCCGCGGCGGCAGGCTGCCCTGCACCAGCAGGTAGTAGGCGGCACTCACCTGCTGCGCGGGCGGGCGCTGCGGATAGGCGACCGTATGGCCGGACAGGTAGTTACCGACCATGCGCGCCTCGTCGGTGAGGAACAGCTCGTCGGATTCCAGGTAGGTGTCGAAGTAGGCGCGGAAAGCCGGATAGTCCGGCGGTGCGGCCTCCCGGGGCATCCCGAACAGCTCCCCCCAGCGCACATAGTCCTGGTACAGGCCCTCGCGTTCGCCCTCGCTCAGCCGGCGCACCAGCAGGTCGTACATGACCTCGGCCGATTCGAAGGTGAACGCCATGGTCATGAAGCTCAGGTGCGGGTCGTAGGCGGAGTAGGGCGAGCCCGCGGGATGGTGGGCGCCCGCGTCCTCGGGCAGCCGGCCCACGACCTTCGCATGCTTCTTGCCGGTGAACTCGAGCGCCCGGTCGGCTTCCGCGCGGGTTCCGAAGAACACCGCCTCGAAGAGTTTCCCGGTGAGGGCCAGCCGGGTGTAGGGCGTATCCCGGTGTTCGGTCGATTCCGCGGTCCCGACGTACAGCAGCGGGTTGACCGCGCCGATGACCAGGGCCCGGAGCCCGTAGGTCAGCCCGACCGCGCGTTTGCGCATAACCCGCCGGATCATCGAATCGTCGGCGAAGTATCCGGTGTCCACGGCCATATCAGCCTCCTGGTTCGGCTCCCCATCGAGCGCTGCGCGTCCGCGCATCTGGCAATAGCATCCTCCAGTTCCGAGATTCTGGCAAGATCAACCACCAAATTTCCCGGCGGCCCGGCGCCCGCCCCGGGGCAGCGGATTCACAACGACCGACATGAACTACCTCACACGGCATCACACCGGCGGACGTCCGCTCGTCCATAGGACATCGGTCCCGCTGATCAGAGAGTCATGTCGTGAAAGCCAACCTCTTGTCCCGCCCGGCCGGCGCAATCGCCGCCCTGTCGATCGCCGTCGCCGCACTCGTAACCCCCGCGGCGCACGCGCAACCGCCGGTCTCGTCCTACCGGTCGCAGTATCTGGAACGCGTGGAGTCGCGGTACGTCGACACCGACCTCGCCCGCTTCCACTACACCCGCACCGGCACGGGTCCGCCCGTGGTGCTCGTCGCCGGCGGCGGCCTGTGGGGATACTCGTGGCGCGATGCGATCCCGGTCCTGGCCGCCGACCACACCGTCTACGCGGTCGACCTCCCGAGTCAGGGCTACACCGAACTCCACCGCGACGACTTCGGCTACGACCTGCCCGCCATGTCGCGGGCCCTGACCACCTTCCTGGACGCCGTCGGATTGGGCCGGACCGCGCTGGCCGGGCACTCGTGGGGTGGCGCCTGGAGTCTCTATTTCGCCCAGCAGCATCCCGAGCGGGTCGAACGCCTGGTCCTGCTCGACTCTCCCGGCCTCGATGCCGAAAAAGCTCCCACCACACCACTGTTCACCACACCCGTCCTGGGTGAGCTGGCCACGAACCTGACCGACCGCGCCTTCTACGCGGAAAGCATCCGCGGCGCCTTCCACAACCGGCACCTCGTCACCGACGAGATGATCGACGAGCTCTACGCGCCGTACTCCCGGGCGGCGAACCGCGCCGGTTTCCTGTCGCTGTGGCGCAACACCGACTACCGGCTGACCGACGCCGGCCTGGCCCGGGTCTCCGCGCCCACCCTCGTGCTGTGGGGCGCCGAGGACACCTGGCTGCCGTCATCGCAGGCCCAACGCCTCGCCGCGCGGATACCGGGTGCCGTGGCGACCGTACTGCCCGGCTGCGGGCACACCGTGCACGAAGACTGCCCCGCCCGGACAAGCGCCCTGATCACCGAATTCCTTCCCTGAACGCGGCCGGCGTCGCGAACCGGGACGCTTCGCGACGCCGGTCACCGGGCGACGAGGACCGGCGCGACAGCGGCCTCGCTCCATCCCGCCTTGCCCCGCGTACGCTCCGGAGCCGCCGACCCGCCATGATCTAGAGATGGCAGCGCAGCGCACCTATGGCGGTTTGTCCGCAGAGCAGCGGCGGGCCCAGCGGCGATCCGCGTTACTCGACGCGGCGCTGGAGATCATCGGCACGCAAGGTCTGGACAAGCTGACCGTTACCGGGATGTGCACCGAGGCCGGCCTCAACGAACGCTACTACTACGAGAGTTTCACCAGCCGCGACGATGTCCTCACCGCGCTCGTCGACGGGATCGCCGAGGAACTCGTCCTGGTCATCGCCGCCGCTCTGCACGACGCCGGCGCCGATTCCCGCGACAAGGCACGCGCCGCCATCGCCGCCGGAATTCACCTGCTCACCGACGACCCCCGCAAAACCGAGGTCACCATGGTCGCGGCCATGGCCACCCCCGCGCTCCGGGCGCGCACCACCGAAACCATCCGGATCTTCGCCCGCCTGGTGGCCAGCGAAGGGATCGAGTTCTACGGGGTCACCGACCCCGCCCCCGACCCGGTGATCGATTTCCGGGCCACCTATCTGGTGGGCGGCCTGGTCCAGACCCTCACCGGCTGGGTGCGCGGCGACCTGCCGATCTCCCGCGACACCCTCATCGACTACACCACCGACGTCTTCGTACTCCTGGGCGAGGATTTCGCCCGGAACAAGGAATGACCGCGGCTGCTCAGATTCGCAACGGCACCCCGGCCAGACCCGTGGGGGCGCCCTGGAGGATCACCCGGAACACCACCTCACGCGACGGCCAGAAATCCGCGCACTCCTCCACCACCGAGGCGAACCACTCCCGCTCGTCCGGAGCGTCCGCCAGCAGCTGATCGGCGTCGCGGACAGCGATCACATAGCCGCCCGCCGCCCCCAGCGATTCGTCCAGGCCCAGCAGACATTCGTCGAAAGAATCCTTGTTCGGGCGGAAGTAGTAGGGAAACTGCAGGGCCGCCGCGAACTCGTCGAACAGCGCCGATACCGTGCGCATCCGGCTCCCGCGCACCTCACGCACCCGGAAATCGTCCGGCGCCCGATAACGCACCCCACTGAATTCGGCGGCGGCGACATCGGCCGTACCGAGGGCGGTGTGCGGCCCGCCGGACGAGCGCAGGCCGGTGTCGTAGGAGAAGCTCAGGAAATCCGCCAGTGCGACAGGATCGGGCATCAGCGCATCCTCGTGAAGGTGTCGTAGTGGTCGCCGGTGTACCACGCCGAACCGTCGCTACCGGTGATGATGCGTTCGGCGTCACGGGACTGCCCCTGTTTCTTCGGGTTCACATCCCATTCGCGATAGTTCACCCGCTTCCCGGCGTCATCGGTCGCGGGCAACCGGCCCTCCCGGTTCCGGAACGTCTCCCCGCCCTTGGTGCCGGGCGCGTTCGCCGAATCCGGCCAGCGTCCGGCGTCGATCTCGGCCAGAGTCGCGTAGGCGCGGTCCGGTACGCCCGCCACCTGCGACGCCACCGGCGAATCGGTCGCCGGACCGGATCGCCCGCCCACCGGCGCCGAAACCGTCGAGGTCGCCGATGCCGCCGCGGCCGGAGCACCGGCCCCCTCGTCCCCCGCCTGGGCACTCAGGAACGCGACCACGGCGGCCACCACCACGGCACCCACCGCCGACAGGATCTTCAGAACTCTCGCACGCACGCGCTACCCCTTCATCGATACTGCACCGTCACCGGAGCGTGGTCCGACCAGCGCTCCGCGTAGGTCGCGGCCCGCTCGACCACCGCCTGCTTCGCCCGCTCGGCCGCCTCCGGAGTCGCCAGCTGATAATCGATCCGCCAGCCGGTGTCGTTGTCGAACGCGCGCCCACGATACGACCACCAGCTGAACGGACCATCCCCCGCCGGGTGAAGTTCACGCACCACATCGACGTAACCCGCCGCCAGCTGCCGATCCAGCCAGGCCCGTTCCGCGGGCAGGAACCCGGATTTCTTCAGGTTGCCCTTCCAGTTCTTGAGGTCACGTTCGGTATGCGCGATATTCCAATCCCCCGCGATGACGAAAGCGCCGGTGCGGGTGGCCATCCGGGCCGCCAGTTCGTCGAGGAAACGGTACTTCTCGTCCTGCCTGGGCGTCTCCGATTCCCCCGTGTGCACATAGACGCTCGCGACGGTCACCTCGTCGAACTCGACCTCGATATAGCGGCCGGTGGTCACGAACTCGCTATCCGGTTCCACCCCGATCCGCACCGCCCCCATCGGGCGCCGCGACAGCACCCCGACCCCCGCCCGCCCCTTCGAACCGGGCTCGGCATGCGCGAGATACCAGCCCTGATCCAGCGCCGGGGCGAGCGCGGCGGCGATCTGCGCGTCGTCGGCGCGGGTTTCCTGCAGGCAGACGATATCGGCCTCGGTCCGCGACAACCAGGCCAGCAGCCCTTTGCCGGCGGCGGCCCGGACGCCGTTG
>NZ_JBSFRU010000299.1:0-8336 GCF_053589395.1 Nocardia sp. NPDC003345 | reverse complement strand
GGCGCCGATGTGGTGGTGGATCGGCCCGCTGCTGGTCTACGTGCTGCTGCCGAGTCTGGACCGGTTCTTCGGGCCCGACGGCCAGAACCCGCCCGACGAGGTGATGCAACAGCTCGAGCACGACCGGTACTACCGCTGGTGCGTCTACGCGTTCATACCGTTCCAGCTGATGAGCCTGGTGTTCGCCGCCTACCTGTGGACCGCCCCGGATCTGTCCTGGCTGGGTATCGACGGCGGGCTGGGACTGTGGTCGAAGATCGGCGTGGCGTTGAGTGTGGGGGTCATGGGTGGCGTCGGAATCAACACCGCCCACGAACTCGGCCACAAGAAGGACGATCTCGAACGGTGGCTGTCGAAGATCACGCTCGCCCAGACCGGCTACGGGCATTTCTACATCGAGCACAATCGCGGCCACCACGTCCGGGTCGCCACCCCCGAGGACCCGGCCAGTGCCCGGTTCGCCGAATCCTTCTGGAGTTTCCTCCCGCGCAGTGTGTGGGGAAGCCTGCGGTCGGCGTGGGCGCTGGAACGAACGCGGCTGCAGCGCACCGGAAGCGGCCCGTGGACCCTGCGCAACGATGTGCTCAACGCCTGGGCGATGACCGTGGTGCTGTGGGGCGCGCTGGCGGCGGTGTTCGGCCCGGCTGTGCTGCCGTTCCTGCTCATCCAGGCCGTCTACGGATTCTCGCTGCTGGAAACCGTGAACTACCTCGAGCACTACGGCCTGCTGCGGCAGCGGACGGCCACCGGCCGCTACGAACGCTGCACCCCCGAACACAGCTGGAACTCCGACCATATCGTCACCAATATCTTCCTCTACCACCTCCAACGGCACAGTGACCACCACGCCAACCCCACCCGCCGCTACCAGACGCTGCGCAGTATGGACGGCGCCCCAAACCTGCCGAGTGGCTACGCGAGCATGATCACCCTCGCCTACTTCCCGCCGCTGTGGCGCAAGGTGATGGACCATCGGGTCCTCGACCACTACCGCGGCGAGATCGGCCGCGTGAACATCCAGCCCGGAAAGCGGGACCGGGTGCTGGCGCGTTACGGAGCGGTGAGCTGATGGCCGCCTACGCCTGCCCGGTCTGCGGCTACCGATACGACGAGATCACCGCCGCGCCCCGGGAGGGATTCCCCAGAGGCACACCGTGGGCGGCGGTACCCGACGACTGGTGCTGCCCCGACTGCGGAGTCCGGGAAAAGCTCGACTTCGAACCCGTCGATCCGATGAGAGGACCGTTGAGATGAACACCGGATACAAGCTCTACCAGTGCGTGCAGTGCGGCTTCGAATACGACGAGGAGCTGGGCTGGCCGGAGGACGGGATCGCTCCCGGCACCCGCTGGGACGACATCCCCGACGACTGGTCCTGCCCCGACTGCGGTGCGGCGAAGGCCGAGTTCTTCATGGTCGAGGTCAGCCGCACCTGAAAGCGGGTGCCGCCGGTGGATCGGCGCGTCCGCTACTCCTGGCGGCCGCGATATCCGATCGGTTGCCGGTCGGGGCTTCAGTCGGCGAGGTAGCGCAGCATGACCGCGGTGCCGAAATGCCTGGTTTCGGTGCGGCGGAGGCGGATGCGGTTGTCCAGCAGCGGGAAAACCGGGGTACCGCCACCGAGTATCACGGGCATGACGAACAGCTGATACTCGTCGACGAGCCCGTGCGGGATGAGCGCGGACGCGAGGTTCGCGCCGCCGACCTCGATGATCCCGTCGCCCTCCGTCTTGAGGCGGCGCACCTCCTCGACCGCGTTCTCGCCGACCAGCCGGCTGTTCCAGTGGACCTCGGTCAGCGTCCGGGAGAAGACGACCTTCGGTTTCTCGGTCCAGAGGGTGGCGAACTCACGCTCGATGGGCGGGGCGTCATCGGGGACATGCGGCCAGTACTCGGCCATCAGTTCGTACAGGCGGCGGCCGTGCAGCGAGATCTCGATCTCGCGGAAGCGGTCGTTGTGGAACTGATGCAGTTCATCGTCCGGGTCGGTCCAATCGATGCTGCCGGCGCGGTCGTTGATATAGCCGTCCAGGGACACGCTGAACCCGTAGACCAGTTTCCTCATAGCCGAGTAGACCTCCCGCGTGCTCGAAACTCATCGGTATGGCGACTGTCCTATCCGGTGGATCGTGAGAACACCCATTACGGTCGCCGCGGCTCCAGGGTTCGTCGAAGCCCGTCGACCAGCCAGTTGTGCGCATCGCCGGTGGTGGCCGGGTTGCCCGTGATATCCGCGGTCAGGCGCCAGTATCGCCGGACCCGCGGGTCGGTATCGGCCGCGCAGCCCAGCAGCCGGCGGCGAAACGCCGGCGTACCGCGCGTGCCGCGGGCGACGGAGTGGGCGGTGACGAAATGGTCGAGTTCGGCTCCCGCGCGCGGGGATTCGGATTCGAGCACCAGGCGTCTGGTCCGGTCGTACACCCGTGCCAGCTCGGCCAGTAGCCGGCTCTTGTCGCGAATCCGGATATCGACCGGCCGCCACAGCTGAGCGGAGACCACCGCCCGCGATCCCGGATCCCCGACCAGAGCGACCAGTTCGGCATAGGCGAGGACTCGCTCGGGCGCCGGAACCTCGGGCAGCCGGGGGACATTCGCCGCCAGGAAGCCCTCGAACTCGGTCGCGGACATCATGGGGAGGATGCTGCGCCAGAACGCGACGAGAGTGTCGTAGGCGGTGTCGCCGTCGCGAACTGTCGCGAGTAGTGCCAGCCGGTGCCCGCGGTCGGCCTGCGGGGCCGCCGCTACGGTGGCCAGTGCCGCCCGTTGCCATGACAGGCCGCGCAGCTGTGCTTCCACCTCGACGCGTTCGGCGGCGACAGCGTCTGCCAGGCGCTGGGAACCATCGACAACGCCGCGTATTCGTGCCAGGCTCAGACCCACGCCGCGAAGCTGCCGTATCAGTCGTAGCCGCTCGACGGTGATATCCGGGGCGAACACGCGATGGCCGCCGGAGGTGCGCAGCGGCTCGAGTAAGCCCATATCGCTGTAATAGCGGATCGTGCGGACCGGCACACCGGTCCGGCGGGCCAGCTGCCCGATGCCGAGGAACCCGTCCTGCTGTGTGCTGTCGGTCACAATTGCTTGAACCTCCACCCCGCTGGAGTTCGTAGCGTAGCTCACGGAGGGGCCCACGCCGGGGACCTCCACCGATGTCGAGGCGACGCGATCGAGCACATGCGGAGGTTGGGAAATGACAATGACGGACAAGGCGGCTTCGGTGCGGGAACTGCCCGATGGAACCAGGACCTTGCAGGTGTGGTGGGAACCGCCTCTCGGTGCCTTGCGAATTCTGGGGATGTCCCGCGAGGAGCAGCTTGCGGCATTGGTTTCCGGCAGCCTTCCCAAGGCGCCGATCACCCAGTTGCTCAACTTCGACGTCGCCGAAGCCGACCCCGGCCGGATCGTCGTGGAGCTGAACCCCGACGAGCGGCATCTGAGCCCGGTCGGCTCGGTGCACGGCGGAGTCATCGCGGCGATTCTGGATTCGGCCATGTGGTGCGCCGCCCAGACCTCGCTCGACGACAAGTCGATTCTGGCCACCGTCAATATGAATATCGGATTCACCCGGACCGTCGCCGCCGGGTGCGGCCTGCTGCGGGCCGTCGCCGGGACTCTGCACGTCGGCCGGACGTCCGTCACCGCCGAAGCGCGACTGATCGATGCCGCGGACACCCTGTATGCCCATGCGACCGCGAGCTTCCTCCGGTCGCCGTCGCGAGCGGCGAGCTGATCAGCGGAGGGGGAGTCGCGCAGGGGTGATGCCCGTGCGTGCGATGTGATCTGCGGCATAGCTCGATCGGATGGCCTTGACCTCAATAAATATTGAGGTTTCAGGATGGTCTCACGCCGATCCCACGGCTTCACCCCAGGAGATCATCATGAGCACCACCACCACCACCACCGCCACCGCCGCCCGCATACCCGCGCTCAACCGACCGGTCGCGCTCTTCGGAGCGATCGGTGCCGCACTCCTGGCCAATATCATCGTGTGGCTGATCGGCGCCGCGGCGGGCGGAACCTTCGAGATGACCGATTCCGGCCGGGTGCAGAGTGTGGCCCCCGGCGGAATCATCATGTTGACCGTGGTCCCGATGCTGATCGGTCTCGGCGCGGCCGTGCTGCTGTCCTACAAATGGGTCGGTGTGCTGCGTATCGCCGCGGGCATCGGTTCGGTGCTGGCCGTGGCCACCATCGCGATGACCGTCGCTGCCGATTTCGACACCCCGTCCACGATCGCGCTGTCGATCACGCATCTGACCCTGGTTCCCGCACTCGTCGTCGCCACCGAGGGGTTGCGCCGCACACTGCTCGGGAGCTGATGGCACGACCGGCAGGGCCCGCGTCCCGGACAGGGACGCGGGCCCTCCGCCGTGTCGTCGAAGCCCGGTCACCGGATCTCGGGCGCGCCCACTTCCAGGTGCTCGCGGTCCCAGCCGCCCCCGTCCGCGGCGGCCGCGTAGGTCGATCGGAGAAAGTCCAGGACAGTGGCCTCGGGATCGTCGGCGGTGCGGACGGACTCGTAGGGGAGCAGGAACTCGTGGATCCCGGCGTCGTAGTAGCCGGCATCCGGACGGATCGGCGTCTGCGCGTATCCGTCGGGTTCGGGATAGGCGTAGGCATAGAAACTGCCCTCGGCCGAACCACCGGGCCAGAAGCCGGAACTGGCCAATTCGTGTGAGTAACCCTCGACCATGACCCAGTCGGCGCAGTTCGGGGCACCGCCGGGATGCGGCGGGGCGGTGCGCCCGGAGAAGCGGGTGTAGGCCAGGTCCATCGCACCCCAGAAGAAGTGCACCGGGCTGGCCTTACCGGCGAACTCGCCGCGGAACCGGTTCAGGACCCGATCGGCGGCCACCAGCTGGCGCCAGAAGGTATTGGCGTGATCCCGGTCGTAGGAGGCATGCGTGGTGTCCTCGGCGAACGGGATCGCTGTTTCCACCTCGACCGGCCTGGCCAGGATCGGGATATCGATACCGAGCGCGTGCAGCCCGGCCGTGACCTCGTCGTAGAAGGCGGCCACGGTTTTGGGCTCCAGGTTGATCCGGTGCCGCGCGCCGGTACACGATCGGATGTGGAGCTGGTGGTCGGTGAAGTCGAATTCGATATCGAAGGTCCCGCGCTCGTAGGGGATCGCCGAGGTGGTCAGACCGCGCGCGGACAGATAGAAAGGTCACCTGCCACCAGTGGTTGACCATCGGGGCCCGGGCCAGGCGCAGTTTTCCGACGATCTGGGTCCACATGTGCAGGGTGTCGCGAGTATCGGTCCAATCGTCCACCCGCAGGGCCGGCCAGACCTCGTTCGATGTGGTGCGCATATCCGTCCCTTCGGCTCGGAGAACCCGGGGGCTGGGGGCGGCGGTCGCGTCAGGCCTCGGCCATCACCCCCTCGCCGCGCAGCACGGCGCCGAGCCGCACCGGGAATACCGCGAACACGTGATTCAGCTGGCCGGGCGACATCAGCCGGTCCAGTGCCGAGGTGACGCAGCCGGCGGTGAACGGGACATCGCCGAGCGAGATACCGGCACGTTCCGCGAACTCGTCGACGAATTCGGCGATGCCGTGACCGCCCGGTACGCGGCTCGGCACCCATCCCTCGTACCAGATGCCACGCAGGTAATCGGGCAGCTGAGCGGTGAGGTGTGCGGAGTTCGCGACGCCGATGCGGTCGCGGACGGTGTGCATCCAGGCGCGCAGCGCACGCAGGGCGAAGGTGAGATCTTCGGTGCCCAGATCCTCGGCGACGGCCCGCAGCCAGGTGTGGGCGGTGTGCATGCCGGCGGCAAGGGGGTCGTGATGATGCGTCATTGGTGTACCTGCCTTCCAGGTGGCCGGTCCGATGCGCGGGTCGATACCGTAATTCTACGGCTCCACCAGCGCGAACAGCAGACCCGATTCCGCACCGGTGGATCGGTGCGATGTCCATCGCGGACCGGCCGCACCGCCCGGCGATCCGGCGGAGCTGCTCGCCGGCCGGGGTTGCCTCGACCGGGGTTCCGGGCTTGAACCCGACGTAAGGTCAGGTCCTACCGTCGGCGACACCGGCGCATCGGGCGCCGGTGGAAGTGGGATGAAACGGATGGACCGGTACGGAACCGAGCGCGTGTGGAAGGTCGGTGAGCTCGCGGCCGAGGCCGGGCTCACGGTGCGGACGTTGCACCACTACGACCGTATCGGCCTGGTGTGTCCGGCCGGGCGCACCGGCACCGGCCATCGGCTCTACAGCGCCGGTGATGTCGAGCGTCTGTACCAGGTGCTGGCTCTGCGCCAGCTGGGTC
Source organism: Nocardia sp. NPDC003345 (assembly GCF_053589395.1). Taxonomy (NCBI): domain Bacteria; kingdom Bacillati; phylum Actinomycetota; class Actinomycetes; order Mycobacteriales; family Nocardiaceae; genus Nocardia; species Nocardia sp. NPDC003345. Next base: position 2,061 of record NZ_JBSFRU010000299.1, on the reverse strand, counting down.
TGAGCCTGGACCGAATCGCGGACCTGCTCGCGGGCACCGTGCCGATGACGCAGGTGCTGCTCGTGCACCGCGACTATCTGGCCGCGCAACTGGCCGCGACCCGTGAACTGCATGCCCTGGTCACGGCGCTTGCCGCTACGGCGGAGAGTCGGCCGGACGCATCCGCGGACCGCTTCCTGGAATTGATCAGGAGGACCGTGATGGTCGACGACACCTTCAAAGAGTATTTCACCGACGCCCAGCTGACGCAGCTCGCGCAGCGCCGGGAAGAGCTCGGTGACCAGCGGATCCGGCAGGCCGAAGCGCAATGGAGCGTGCTCATCCCACAGGTCGACGCGGCGATCGCGGCGGGTATGGACCCGTCCGCGCCCGAGGCGCGGCGGATGGCGGCGCAGTGGATGGAACTGCTGGAGGGATTCCACGGCGGCGACGCGGGCCTGCGGGACAGCCTGTACGAGATGCAGGCCCGTGAGGCCGACCGGATCGAGAGCGAGTTCTGCGGGCCGTCACCCGCACAGATCGAGTTCATCACCGCCGCGAACGCCGCACGCGGGTAACGACGGTAGGCCCCGGTGTACACGCCGGCACACCGGGGACACCTCGAGTTCGGCGTCGATACCGTCGCCGGACGCTTCGTACGCCCACACATCGCCCGCCCGGCCTCGAGCGGCGCGCGACCGCGGACCGCCACGGGCGGTGTGGATAAGTTGGTGACCATGCTGCTCTGGATCAACGGCCCCTTCGGCGGAGGGAAGACGCAGACCGCGTTCGAGCTGCACCGCCGGCTCCCCGGCAGTGTCGTCTGCGATCCGGAAATGGTGGGGTTCGGGCTGCAGCGGATGACGCCGCCGAAGCTCCGCACCGATTTCCAGGATTATCCGAGCTGGCGACAGGGCGTCTTCGAGGTTCTCGACCATGTGCTGCGGGAGCACGACGGTGTGGTGATCGCTCCGATGACCGTCGCGCACCCCCGGTACTTCGACGAGACGGTCGGCCGCTTGCGCGAATCCGGCCACGACGTACACCATTTCGCGTTGCTGGCCCGCCGGGAAACGGTGCTGGACCGGCTGCGCGACCGTGGGCTCGGCTTCGCTCCCGTGCTGCGGGCGGTCGGTCAGGGTGATCTGTTGCTGCGTGCCGAACAGTTCGCGGTGGGCAAACTGGACTTCTGCCTGGAGCAGCTGAGCAAGCCGGAATTCGCCGACCATATCTGGACCGATACGACTCCGGTGTCGGCGGTGGCCGACCGGATCGCCGAAAAGTCCGGTGTGACACTGACACCCGATACCGACGGCCGACTGCGAGGCAGGCTCCGCCGCATGGCGGTCACGGTCCGCAGTGCCCGTTTCTGAGACGCCGCGTGCACCGGACACCGCTCGCACCTGGAAGATCGTGAAACCGAGTAATGAATACGAGTCGGGGCGCGATCATCCGGGCATGACGATCGCACGGAAATTGGCCACCACAGCAGCCACCGGACTCGTGGGCGCGGCGATGGCCGTAGTCGCACCGGGCGTCGCGGCCGCCGCGGATCCCTGCCAGCTCGGGGTGTCGAATGTCGGACCCCGGACCTGCGCCACCACCGAGTTCCGGACGGCCCCGGCCTGGACGCTCGGTAACGGCATCTGCGTCGGCATGCTCAACGCCGCCGGTGTCGGCTACGACGGCCCACTGAGCCAGTACCACGTCTTCCCGGGCACCGCCCATTCCATCGAACTGCGGATCACGCAGGGTTTCTCCCCGCTGGGCAACTGGGCACCGACCGTCCTGGCCTGTGATGTCACGGCGATCGTCGACTGGCGCAACCTCGACACCGGACGCACCGGTTCGGTGAGCCACTTCATCCCCGCGGGCAATACGAGCACCCGGCCGTTCTATGTGCACGTGGACTCGGGTCCCGGGCGGGTGGCGCTGACCCTGCGCACCGACCGCCCGGGCGTCCCGGCGACGACCGAGGTATTCGTCCCCTGACCGGTCAGACGCCCAGCTCGTCGCAGAGACTTTCGTAGCGATACAGGTAGTCGGGTGTCGCGCGCTGATCGCCCAGGCCCACGGTGTCGA
>NZ_JBSFRU010000298.1:0-8353 GCF_053589395.1 Nocardia sp. NPDC003345 | reverse complement strand
CGGGCGTGGCAGATGATCGCGATGGGTGACGCCGATATGGTCGTCGCGGGCGGTGTCGAAGGGTATATCGACCCGGTGCCGATCGCGGCGTTCTCCATGATGCGCGCGATGAGCACGCGCAACGACGAACCGAAGGCCGCGTCCCGGCCGTTCGACGCGGACCGTGACGGTTTCGTCTTCGGCGAGGCCGGGGCGCTGCTCGTTCTCGAAACCGAGGCACACGCCCGGGCACGCGGCGCCACCGTCTTGGCGCGACTGCTCGGCGCCGGAATCACTTCCGACGGTTACCATCTCGTCGCACCCGATCCCGCGGGTACCGGTGCGGCGCGCGCCATGACCCGGGCCATCCGGACCGCGGGGCTCACCGGGCCCGATATCACCCATGTCGACGCGCATGCGACCGCGACCCCGATCGGCGATCTCGCCGAGGCCTCCGCGATCGGTCTGGCCGTGGGCAGCCATGCCGCGGTGTACGCGCCGAAATCGGCGCTCGGTCATGCGATCGGCGCCGCCGGCGCCCTCGAATCGGCGCTCACCGTGCTGAGCATCCGCGACGAGATCGTGCCCCCGACACTGAATCTGGACCACCAGGACCCGGCCGTCGATCTGGATATCGTCGTGGGCGCGCCCCGCCGCGGCCGGATCGATTACGCGATCAACAACTCGTTCGGATTCGGCGGTCACAATGTCGCCCTCGTCTTCGGCCGGGCCTGACGGGCCGCTCGCCCGATAGGCTCGGGAGGCCCCGCCGATCAATGCCGTACCGGGATCGGTACCGGCCGACCACAGGAGATACACAGTGGGTACTGGATCGATCCTCATCACCGGCGCGAGCTCTGGTCTGGGTGCGGAGATGGCCCGGCAGTTCGCCGCGCTCGGCTACGATCTGGCCCTGTGCGCCCGGCGTACGGAACGGCTCGACGAACTCACCGGGGAGATCACCGCGGCCCACCCGGGAGTGCGGGTGCGAACGGCGGCGCTCGATGTGACCGATTTCGACGCCGTGCCGCGGGTTTTCGACGAATTCGCGGCCGAGCTGGGCGGCCTGGACCGGGTGATCGTCAACGCCGGGCTGGGCAAAGGGGTGCCGTTCGGTAAGGGCGGTGACCGGCCGAACCGGCAGACCGCGACCACCAACTTCCTGGGCGCGATGGCGCAGACCGAAGCCGCCATGAAGATCTTCCGCGCTCAGGGCGCAGGCCATCTCGTGGTGATCTCCTCCATTTCCGCCGTGCGCGGAATGCCCAAGACGATGACCGCCTACGGCGCCAGCAAGGCCGCGGTCGCCGCCATGGCCGAAGGTATCGCCGCCGAGAACGTGCCGGGCGTGGATGTGTCGATCATCTTCCCGGGATATATCGCCTCGGAGATGAACGACAAGGCGGCACACCCACCGACCTTCCTGGTGGACACCCGGACCGGGGTGCGGTCCATGGTGTCGGCGATCGAGAAGCGGCGCTTCAAGGCGTATACGCCGGCATGGCCGTGGGTGCCGTTCGCGTATGCGATGAAGGTGCTGCCGCTGCCGATCGTGCGCCGGATCGCCGGTATCTGACCGGTGTCCTCATCCGTCCTCGCCGGCGTCGAGGACGTCGAGGGCGGCGGAGAGTTCGGTGAGTGCGGCGACGATCTCGGCCAGCCGCCGCGGCCCGAGTTCCGCGGTGAGCCGGGCGGCGAATTCGGCGTGCCGCGGTTCGATCCGCGCGACGGCCGCGTGTCCGGCGTCGGTCACGGCCACCAGTTTCGCGCGGCGATGCGCGGGGTTGGTCCGGTATTCGGCGAGCCCGCGCCGCACCAGCAGATCCGCGATGCGCTGCACACTCTGCCGGGTGACGCCCATATCCCGGGCTATCGCGGCCACCGGCAGCGGGGCGCGCAGGATCGCGCCCAGGACCTGCCACCAGGCGGCGGTGAGACCGGCCGGGGCGGCCAGTTCCTCGGCGATCGCGAGGAACCGGCCGTTGAGCCGGAACGAGGTGATGGCGGCGCTGCTGAACATCTCCTGTTCGGGATTCTCCATCGCGGGGCCGGATCAGACCGCGGCCTGCCGGGCCTCGTACTCCGCGAGCGCCGCGTAGCCGGCCGGATCGCCGTGTGCGAAGAGCCGGTACCAGCCGTCGAGGACCTGCGGTTCGTAGAGGTCCAGAGCCGCGAAGACCTCGCGGGCGAATTCGAACGGTGCCGTGGAATTCGCGGTGATGACCGCCCGGTCCGTGACGGCGGGTTCCTCGACGTAGCGCGCACTGCCCGCATAGCCGCTGGCGGCGAGATATTCGGCGAAATTGCTGGTGTGGCGGCGCTCGTCGAGCAGTCCCGCCCGTGCGAGACCGAAGGTGGCGCCGCAGATGGCGGCGACCGGGACGCCGGCGGCCGCGAACTCCCGCGCCTTGTCGCCGAAGATATCCAGTTCGCCCTCGTCCCAGCCCTCGGCGCCGGGCAGGATGAGCATGGCGCTGTCGGCGGGGGAGAGATCGGCGAGGGCGAGGTCGGGCAGTATCCGCATACCGCCCATGGTGGTGACCGGCTCGGTGCCCGGGCCGACCGTGCGCGTCCGGTAGGCGCCCGGCTCCCGGTGCCAGTTGCCGTTGTTGATATGTGCGATCGCCGCACCGGCCTCCCAGTCGGCGAGGGTGTCGTAGACGGCGATATGAACGATCTTCGATGCCATGACAACATTCTGTCATCATGACAACATGCTGTCAATAACGGCCGGGATATCTCAGGAGCCCGGAGTTCCGCCGATCACCCCGTCCCGTTCGAAGGCCGCGATCTCGGCGGCGGTGTATCCGAGTTCGGTCAACACCGCGGTGTTGTCCTGGCCCAGCAGCGGGGCATGACGACGGTGATAGCGATCCGGCCCCGCCGAGTATCGGGCCGCGACGGTGCTGTGCCGTGCGGCCGGATTGACCGGGTGCGCGACGGATTCGAAGAAACCACGGTGCGCGAGCTGGGGAATCTCGGTCTGCCGGTGCGGTTGCCGGACCTCGGCCACCGGAATACCGGCCTCCCACAGCAGGTCGACGATTTCGGCGGCGGTGCGGTCGGCGCACCAGGCGGCGAGATGCTCGTCGATCGCGTCGTGCCGCTCCCGCCGGCCGGCGGCCGTCCGCAACCCGGGGTCGGTGGCCCAGCCGGGGGTGCCCAGGAGCTCGACGAGTACCCGCCACTGTTCGTCGGTGCCGATGGCGAGGGCGATCCAGTTGTCGGGCCGGCCGAACTCGTCGACCCCGGACGCTCGGTACAGGTTCTGCGGGGCGGCGTGCGGTCCCCGGTTGCCGTCCCGTTCGAGCTGGTTGCCGTAGGCGGAGTACTCGATGACCTGCTCGGCCGTGATGTTCAGCGCCGCGTCGACCATGGCCGCCTCGACGAGCATGCCCGCACCGGTACGCCGCCGGTGCTCCAGCGCCAGCAGCAGCGCGACCAGGGCGTGCACTCCCGCGTTCGGATCACCCAGGCTGTAGGGCTCGACCGGATTCTGGTCGGGATAGCCGGTGCGCCAGGTGAGTCCGGACGCGTCTTCGATGACGTAGGCGAACGCGGGGTTGTCCCGCCAGGGGCCGTCGAGACCGAAACCGGGCATCCGCACCATGATCGCGTCGGGGCGCAGGGTGCGTACGGTGTCGTAGTCCAGGCCGATCTGCTCGACCACGCGCGGGGTGTAGTTCTCGACGATCACATCGCAGGTGGCCACCAGCCCGCGCAGGATCTCCCGGCCCGCCGCGGAGCGGAAGTCGACGGTGATACCGCGTTTGTTGGTGTTGAGCCCGGAGAAGATTCCCGACTTCTCCCACCACTGTCGCTCGTCGGCCGGTACCCCCGCGATGAGCCGGGTCCCGTCCGGACGCTGCGCGGATTCCACATGGATCACCTCGGCGCCCTGCAGCGCCAGGAAATGCGTACAGGACGGGCCGGCCCAGAAGGTGGTCATATCGAGCACGCGCAGACCCGCGAAGGGCAGCGGGTTATCCGCCGCGGGTCGCACCCGGCCGGTCTGCGGCGTCGTGGCGGGGCTACGCCCCGAACCAGCGGGCGCCGCCCGATAGTGCTCGGTCTGTTCGCCCGGTAGCGGTGCGGGTCCGGGCCCGCGCAGTACCGGCGGCGTGGTCCGGAACGGCGGACCGGGCCGGACGAAACCGCCGCTCGGGTTCACCGTGAAGAAATTCCGGGCCCGGTGCTGATCCAGTTCGGTGACGGTCGCGCCACCGGCCACCGGACTGTTGGGGATCCGGAACGCCGTGGCCAGTTCCCGGATCTCGTCGACCTTGTGGGCGGCGAACCAGGCGGCGATCTCGGCGGCCTTCTCGTTGGTGCGCTCGGTGATGGCCGGAGCCGGATCCTCGTCGATCCACTCCGGATGCCCGACCATCACGCACAGGTCGAACCACTGCTGGGCGGTACCGCAGCCGACCGCGATCAGCCCGTCGGCGGCCGTGGCGACCCCCGGCCGGCTCAACCGGCGCTGGGTCCGGAACGGCCGGTTCACGGTGTCGTAGAACGAGACCGGATAGTACGACAGCCCCAGGATCTGGGTCTCCAGCATGGAGAGATCGACCAGCTCACCCGTTCCGGTGCGCAGTGCGCGCTGCCGGGCGGTGAGCAGGGCCGCGGCCGCGTGCGCGCCCGCGAACCATTCGCCGACGTCACCGCCGATATGCACCGGCGCGCGTTCCGGCGCGCCCCGGCCCAGTCCGATGATCCCACCGGACCAGGCCTGCAGGGTGAACTCGGTGGCCGGCCGTCCGGCCCACGGGCCGTCGAGGCCGAACGGTGTGATCGTGGTGACCACCAGATGTGGATGACGTTCGCGAATCGCCGCCGGGGTGTACCGGGGATCGTCGGCCGGTGCCGATCCGGGCGACCAGATCACGGCATCCGCACCGGCCAGCAGACTCTCGAGCAGCTCCAGGTCGTCGTCGCTGCCGGATTCCACCGTGACACTGTGTTTCCCGGCGGCCAGGAACTGATACAGCGCGCCGTCGGTACCGGGTGCCGGTGCGGCGCCGGAGGCCGACCGGCGACGCAGCGGATTACCCTCCGGCGGTTCGGCCGCGATCACCCGAGCGCCGGCGTCGGTGAGCAGTTTCGTGCAGTAGGCGCCCGCGATCCCGCTCGACAGATCGACCGCGACGTAGCCGGTCAGCGGTGAGTTCGAGGGCGGATCGTCGCGGCCCTCGGTCCGATTCGCTGTCATCGCGTCCGCTACTCCGGTTTACGCCGGCCGGATTTGCTCAGCCGGAATTCCGGCGGGAACCGGCTGTCGTTGTCCTTGACCGAGTTGTTGAGACCGCCGTCGAAGGCGTTGTCCAGCATCAGGTCGTTGTCGTCGGCGTGGATATGGCCGCCCATCGACTCGAAGAAACCGCTGAGCAGGCTGCCCATATATTCGCCCTGCTGCTGTTTCATGATCTCGAAGAACACCTTCTGCATGAACACGGTGTCCGTGGGGCGGTTGCGGGCGCAGGCGAGCGCGTACTTGCCGGTCTCGGCTTCCAGGTCCTCGCGCGCGACGACGCTGTTGAGGAAATTGCATTCGGCCATCTCCGCGGCGGAGAACGCCCGCCCGGTGAAGACCATCTCCTGGAATTTGCGCAGTCCCATGGTCTGGGCCCAGGTCCACATCCGCGGTCCCCAGCCGTAGTAGCGGAACGAGGGATGTCCGAACAGCGCGTCGTCGGAGGAGATCACCAGATCCGCGTCGGCGGCCTGGTAGAAGTGCCAGCCGTAGCAATAGCCCTTCACCTCCACGATGCTGATCTTCTTGAATTCCTGCAGGCTGCGGCAGCCGGCCTGGGCGTTGGCGTACCACTGGCTGATGGAGGCGCCGTGGCGGAACGACTCCTTGGGCGGGTACCGGACCTCGTCCGGGCCGATCTTGTACTCACTGAGCCGCGGCCCCTGGTCGGGATCGTTCTGCACCGCCATGAATTCGCCCAGATCGGCACCGGATCCGAAATCGTCGCCCGCGCCGCGGATCACCAGCACTTTGACATCGTCGTCGATACTGGCGCGGTGGATCAGATCGCCGTAGCGCAGGCGCGCGGCCATCGTCGGGGCGTTGAGCTGATCGGGCCGGTCGAAGGTAATGGTCGCGATACGGGTCGCGGGATCCTTCGAATAGCGGATGATCTCCTCGGCGCTCGGGCCGGCGGCTTCGTCGTCGCCGGAGCGGGAACCGTTGGCGGGTGTCCGTGTCGTCATGGCTGCTCCCAATGCGGACTCGAGGTGAGGACCTGCGGGCCGTTGTCGGCTATGAGTACGGCGTCGCGGCCGAAGACCGCGCCCACGCCCTCGGCCCAGACATAACCGGTCACCGCCAGCACCATCCCGGGTTCCAGCGGTTCGGTCTCGGCGGTGCGGCGCAGGGCCGAGACCACCACCGGCGGGTCGAAGCCCAGGCCCAGTCCGCGTGCCACGGGCATGGCGGGCAGCGGTTCCCCGGCGTCGGCATAGGCGTCGAGCAGCCCGGCGGCCGGCGCGCCCGGGCGGCAGGCCCGTAACAGGTTTTCCCACAGCCGGTTCCAGCGGCCGTACAGCGCGCCGATGGCCGGAGTCACCGGCCCCACCGGCAGCGTCCGGCCGACCTCGCCGATATACCCGTCGCCGAGCACTCCGGAGGAGAACGCGACCAGATCCCCGTCCTGGACCGTGCGGTCCGGGGTGGCGCGACGCCACGGATGGTCGCGGGCGGTGATCCACGCCGCGTCCTGGGTGGCCGGTGTGCTCACGCCCTCGGCCGCGCACGCCTCCAGCAGTACTCCGGCCAGGGCCTGTTCGGTGACCCCGGGCGCGAGCCGCGCCACCGCCGCGGTGAGCCCCTTCTCGGCGACCCGCAACCCGGCCCGCATCGTCTCGATCTCGGCCGCGGTCTTGATCCGGCGCGCGGCCCGGAAGGCGAGCTCGCCGTCGACGATCTCGGCATTCGGGAAGGCCAGGGGCAGCAGCTGGGCGAAGGCGGGGGAGAGGGCGTCGGTGCCCACCCGCCGGGCCGTGGCCGCGCCCTCGATATCGCGCAGGACGGCGATGAGATTGCGGGGGTCCCACATGGTCCCGTACAGGTGCTCGTGCGGGATATCGTCGGGAATGCCCTCGTCCCAGGTGCTGTGCAGGTGGACCGCGCCGGTTTCCCGCAGCAGCAGGGCCACCGGACCGAACGGCCGGGTGCCGGCCACCCACAGCTGCGGGGCACCGGACAGATAGCGGGCATTGGCCTGCCGTCCGGCGATCAGGACATCGAGGTCATGGGCTTGCATCTGTGCCAGCACACGGTCGCGGCGCCCGAGCCGCAGCGTGCGATCGTCCGGCAGGATCTCAGTCGCCATAGGGGGCATAGGTGTAGTCGGTGAGAGGCATGAAACCTCCGTCGGTTACCACCACGATCTCCTCACTGCGATAGCCGCCGGTGCCGTCCTCCCAGACCACGGGTTCCAGGACCAGCACCATGCCGGGGCGGAGCACGAAATTCTCGTCGAAGTCGGCACCGAGATCGGTGCCGATCATGGGCATCTCGGCGGCGCTCACGCCGATACCGTGCGAGATGTAGAAATGCGGGAGCCAGGGCGGGCTGCCGCCGGCCGCCTCGGTCGCGGCCCGGGCGAGGTCCGCGGCGGTGGCACCGGGACGGATCCGTTCGAGAACCGCGCCGAGGATATGACGCCACTGCCGGTACTGGGCCTGCTGGCGCGGGGTCGGGTCCTGTCCCACGATCCAGGTCCGGCCGAAATCCGAGCAGTAGCCGTTGTAGGTGATGCTGACATCGGTCCACAGCACATCACCGGCCTTCAGCTCCCGCTCGGTGGTGAGCAGCGGAAGCGCGAGATCGCCGTGGGTGGTCCACACGCCGTCGGCCTTGGTCTCCGGCATCACCTGCCAGATCGCGTCGAGCATGGTGGCGGTGGCGCCGAGTTCGAACGCGCGCCGTACGAAGCCGGCGGACAGATCGATCTGGCGCACTCCGGGTGCGAGGGAGGCCTGGACATCGACGATGGCCTCCTCGGTGATCCGGCAGGCCTTGCGGATACAGGACAGTTCGTCGGGCGTCTTGATCAGCTTGGCGGGGCCGATCACAGTGGCGGCGTCCACGGGCTGTGTGCCCGGGAACAGCGTGTCCTTCGCGCGCAGCATGGCTCCGGTGAACTCGTCCACCGCGACCGTGGCCCCGGGCGGCACGATATCGGCCAGGGTGCGCGCGAAATCGGCGACGCCCTCGTCGAATTCGAGGTAGACCGGCGGATGCAGATGATCGGCGGGCAGCTCGGATTCGGCGGCCGCGCCGGCCCGGAACGGCAGGAACAGGTGCGGCCATTCGTCGTCGGTGGTCACCACGGCGACCGGCCGTTCGACATGTGCGAGCCCG
>NZ_JBSFRU010000297.1:0-8359 GCF_053589395.1 Nocardia sp. NPDC003345 | reverse complement strand
AAGCGGCGCAGCCGCCAGTCTCGAGCGCTGACAGCAGACGCTTCGGGGGCCGAACCCCGCGCGCCGGAGGCGCGCCAAAAAACATAGGCTTGCGTGCGTGGTCGAGCGAAATGATGTCGGTGTGCCGGGGACGGTCCGGGGGGCGGGCGGGTTGGTGACGCTGGAGGGTGGCGTCGCTGTGACCGTCGCGGTGGTGCTGATCGTGCGCGCGCTGCTCGGGCACGACGAGGACGCCATCAGCGGGTACGGCACGGCCATGTGGTTCGGGATCCTCGGGGGCGCCGTGCTCGCGGCGGGGATCGGGTTGTTGTTCGGGCAGCGGTGGGGGCGGGCGATCGCGGTGATCACTCAGTTGTTGCTGCTGCCTGTGGTGTGGTCGCTGTTGTTCGGGTCGCAGCAACCGCTGTACGGGACGGTGCTCGGGGTGGTGGCGCTGGGGGCGCTGGGTCTGCTGTTCGCGCCTCCGACCTCGCGGTGGGCGGCGCAGGAGTACGGGGTCACCGGCGAGGAGTGAACTGCCCGCCGGGCGCTGGGTCAGCGGGGGAGTTCGGGCACGGCCCGGGCGGCGAGGGCGGTGAGGGCGTCGCCGGTCAGCCGGTAGCCGGCCCATTCGTCCTGGACGCGGGCGCCGAGTGATTCGTAGAACCCGATCGACGGTGTATTCCAGGTCAGCACCGACCAGTCGACCCGGCTGTAGCCGTGGTCGCGGGCTTCCCGGGCGAGGGCGGCCAGCAGGGCGCGGCCGAGGCCGCTGCCGCGCGCTTCCGGAGTGACGTAGAGGTCTTCCAGATAGATTCCGTGCACTCCGTCCCAGGTGGAGAAGTTCAGGAACCAGATGGCGCAGCCGGCGATCCGGTCGTCGAGCAGCGCGGTGTGGGCGAAGACGGCGGCATCGGGGCCGAACAGCGCGGTGTGGAGTTGCCCGGTGGTCAGCGTGCACTCGTCCCGGGCCTTCTCGTACTCGGCCAGGCCGTAGACGAGGTCCACCAGTGCGGGTACGTCGCCGGGTTCGGCGCGGCGGATGTGCAGAGCGGGTGTCACCGGAAACAACTCCTCCTGGATCGGGCGGCCGGCGGTGCGAAATCGGAGCCGGACGTCGTGACCGGCGTCGTGGAGGGCGTCATAACGACCCCGGACGTAAATTGTGCGCCCATAACGTGGGCTCGGAGTGTTCGAACCCCAGCACGCTGACAGCGGCCGTTGTCAGCGCGAACCGGCGGCCTTCCCGGACCTCGAAACCCAGCCACCGGGCGATGACCGCCCGGGAGAAGTGACCGTGGCCGACCAGGATCACATCGCGGGAGTCCAGCTCGGCCCGGGCCGCCTCCAGGATCCGGTCGGCACGATCACGGATCTGCCCGGCCGATTCGCCGCCCGGGACCGGCGCGGTCCATACGGTCCAGCCCGGTGCCGCTTCCCGGATCTCCGCGATGGTTCGGCCCTCGTAGTCGCCGTAATCCCATTCGGCGAGGTCCGGCTCGATCCGCGCGACGTTCAGCCCGGCCAGTTCGGCGGTCCGCCGGGCCCGTGACCGCGGGCTCACGAAGACGACCGGATCACGCAGTCCCAGCCCGGCCACGGTCCCCGCGGCGGCGACGGCCTGCTGTTCCCCGGCGCCGGTCAGCGGTAGATCGGTACGGCCGGTATGCCGATGTGCCACCGACCATGCGGTCTCACCATGACGTAGCAGCACGAGACGAGCGTTATCGGGCGCGGACACACCAGCACAGTACGGTAACCGTGGTGCGCCGCCCGCCGTAGGACGCGACCATCCGGCCGGCCACCTCACCCACCGGCCAGCGTGAGGACGACCAGCGGGACGGGGCGTTCGGAGGTGGCCTGGAAATCGGCGAGCAGGGGGTTGTCGGCCAGCGCCCAGCTCGCGAATTCGTCGTATTCGGCGCCGGTGAGGACCCGGGCGGTGCCGTGGTGGATATGGTCGCCGAGTTCCACGATGACCGCCGGATCGGCCCGGACGTTGCGGTACCACGCGGGATAGCCGGTATCGGCGAGCGAACTGACGTAGAGGGTCGAGCCACGGTAGAGGGCGCCGAGCGGAACCACATGCCGTTTACCGGTTTTCGCGCCCGTGCTCGTGAGCAGCAGCAGCGTGGCCCCGGCGTACGCGCCGCCGACCCGGCCGCCGTTGGCCCGGAACTCGCGGATCACCTCGGTGTTCCAGACGGCCGGATCCTGTTCGGTGAACTGGTTCCACGGGGCGTCGGGATCGTCGTAGCGGGTGAATTCGCCCGCGAGGGCGGGAGCGGTGTCGGTGGGCCGGGCTGCTTCTGTCATGCCGGCAAGTGTGCCGGTCGGTACCGACAAAAACGTTTCACCGCAGCGGTTTTGCCGGACGCTCGGCATCCTCGGTCTCGTCGCGGGCGGCGTCGGGATCGGCGAAGCCGAACAGTTCACCGTCGCGGTGTTCGAGCACCGTATTGCCCAGGACCGCCAGCGAGATCGGGCCGCCGCCGTAACCGGGGCGCGCGACCGGTATGCGCGCGACCTCGGTGCCGGTGACCGGGTCCAGCGCCGCCACCGCGCCCGATACCGGGATCAGCAGGCGGCCGGCCATCGGGACGGGGGCGCCGAGCGCGTTCGCGGCCGTCCACATCGGCTCGAAAGTGGCTGCCTGCAGGGCGATCACACTGTTGCCGGTGAAAACGAGGTAGGCCGAACCGGTCCGGGTGGTGGTCGCGGTGTCGGCGAACGGTGCGGAGAGTTCCTGTACCAGAACCGGGTTGCCCTTGGCGTCGAAGATCGTCAGTCGCGGGGCGGCGGGTGCGCGGCCGTCGGCACCGGGCTGGTAGACGGCGATCCGGTTGTCGGACACCGCGATCACCCGGGCCGCCGGCGAGGCGGCGCCCGCGCCCTCGAGCAGATGCGAGCCGTATTCCTCGGGGACGTTGTCGTCCTTGGGAGCGGGTGCCAGTACGGTCAGCCGGTTCGCCGGTTCGCCGGGGCAGCGCTCCAGTACCGCCAGCCGGGACGAACTCGAGGCGGCCGAATTCAGCGCGCATCCGCTCCGGGGCTGGGTCTTCCAGTTGTCCTTGGCGTCCACATACCCGTATTCCAGGGTGCGCACCAGATCGGAGCGCCAGACCTCGAGCCGGTCGGGGCCCTGCGCCACCACATAGGTGCCGTCCACCGACAGGCGGACCCGGTCGTCCATATAGCTGCTGCGTGCGGTGCGCCGCTGCCCGTCCGCGCCGGAGACCATGGTGGTCTCGCTGCACCCGCGTTCGTTGCGGTAGACCGCGACGACCATGCCGAACTGCGCCTCCACCCCGCACAGGGGCAGATCGCGCGAGTAGCGCCACACCTGTTCGCCGGTACGCGGATCGTGACCGGTGACGGTGCCTTCCGCCCCGGTCACCGCCACGCCCTCGGAGGTGAGCGCGCGGGTTGTCGCGGTGTCGGGGGCGTGCCACATCTCGCGCAGCGTCTCCGGGAGTTCCTGGGCGGCCTGCGGGGCACGGGCCGGATGGCCGGCCACCACCGATTCGGTATCGGCCACATCGCTGGTCGCCCAGGCCACGATCACCGCGATCACCACGAAGAGGGCGATCGCGGCAGCGGTGATGACATCGGCGCGCGTTCGCCGCTCAGGTGCGAGCACGTAGGCGAGCGTAACGGATGGGGCGGACGGCCCCGGACGGTGCTCGGGGCGGGCTCCCCCGGGGCCGGAAACGGCGACCGGGCCGCGGTGACATCACCGCGGCCCGGTCCGATGCCCGTTGTCAGTCCTGCGACGATCCGTTGGCGCCCGCGCCGGCGCTCACCGTCCGGGCGTCGTCGGCGCTACCCGCCGAATCGCTCTCGGTCGCGGTATCGGCGGACCTGCGCCGCCGCCGACGGCGTGCGGGCTTGTCCGCGCTCGAATCCGCGCCGGAATCGGACGAGGTCACGGCCGACTCGTCGGACGAGCCGGCTTCGGACCCGTTACCGGTCTCGGCGGGACGGCGACGACGCCGGCGCCGGCGCGGGGTCCGGCCCGATTCGTCCTCGCTGCCGGGGGCGGTGCGGGGCTCGCCCTCGGCGGTCTCCGCGCCGGTGCCCGTGTCGTCCGTGGTGGTGGTCTCGTCCACCGGTTTCCCGCCGCGAGTGCGTTTGCGGGGACGTTTGCGGGAGCCGCGTTCCGGGCGTTCGACAACCACGGCGTCCGGATCGCGCTGCGGTTTCCGGCTGCCGACGGTCCCGGTGACGCCCTCCGGGATACCGAGGTCGGAGAACAGATGCGGCGACCGCGAATAGGTCTCGACCGGTTCCGGGATACCCAGGCCGAGCGCGGCGTCGATGGCGCCCCAGCGGGTGAGTTCGTCCCAGTCGATCAGGGTGACCGCGACCCCGGTGCGCCCGGCGCGACCGGTACGGCCGATCCGGTGCACATAGGTCTTCTCGTCCTCGGGGCACTGGTAGTTCACCACGTGGGTGACATCGTCGATATCGATACCGCGGGCCGCGACATCGGTCGCCACCAGCACGTCGACGGTGCCCTTGCGGAATTTCGAGAGTGCCTTCTCGCGGGCGATCTGACCGAGATCGCCGTGTACCGCGCCGACCGCGAAACCGCGTTCGGCCAATTCGTCGGCGACCTTCTGCGCGGTGCGCTTGGTGCGGGTGAAGATCATGGTGGCGCCACGGCTCTCGGCCTGCAGCACCCGGGCGATCAATTCGCTCTTGTCCAGCGCGTGCGCGCGGTAGACGAATTGCGCGGTCCGGTCGTGCACCGCGGAATCGTGCGGTTCCTCGGCGCGGATATGCGTCGGCCGGGTGAGGAATGTGCGGGCCAGCGTGATGATCGGGCCCGGCATGGTCGCCGAGAACAGCATGGTCTGGCGTTTATCCGGCACCATTCCGAGAATGCGTTCGATATCGGGGAGAAACCCCAGATCGAGCATTTCGTCGGCCTCGTCGAGGACCAGCACGCCGACCTTGCCGAGGATCAGATGCTGCTGGTCGGCCAGGTCCAGCAGGCGGCCGGGGGTACCGACCACCACGTCCACACCCTTGCGCAGCGCGTCGATCTGGGCGTCGTAGGGGCGGCCACCGTAGATGGAGGTCACCCGCAGCGGTCCCCGTTCGGTGGCGACGTATTTCGCCGCGTTCTCCAGGTCCTGGGTCACCTGGATGCACAATTCGCGCGTGGGCACGATGATCAGCGCGCGGGGGGTGCCGTCCAACGGCGTGGTCCCGGATTCCGCGGTACTGATCCGGTGCAGCAGCGGTACGCCGAACCCGAAGGTTTTGCCCATACCGGTGCGGGCCTGGCCGATCAGGTCCTCACCGCTGAGCGCCAGCGGCAGGGTGAGTTCCTGGATCGCGAAAGTACGTTCGATTCCGATCTCGGCGAGTGCGCGGACGATTTCGTCGCGTACACCCAATTCCGCGAAAGACGGCGCGGTATGGGCGGAGTCCAACTCCGCCGTCAGCAGAGTTTCCGCCAGACCGGGTTCCGGTTCTACTGTGATCTTGCTCAGGTTCGTGCCTTCCCTCGTTATCGCGCTACACGCGCACGAGGCGTGGGGCGGACCGGTCGGTCCACGACGACCACGGATCCGCCCTGCGATATTCACCCGGGCCGCCGCCGGATGTCGGCAGTGCCCCGGATGAGGGACAGCGAAGCTCGGACATCGGCGCAGCGCATCGGTGACGCGGATCTGGTGCGCGCACATTTTCCGTGGACATCGGAGAATTCTGTGTATCACCGCTGCGCGCACCCGTGGGGCGCGGCTTTCGGAGCTGCCGGTTCTTACTGATCGGCGGAATTCTTCCGTTGTCCGTCGCGATTGTAGCGTGCTATTGTCCCGCCCTCCGAAACCCGGCGGTGCGAATCGGCCGGAACCGTTTCGATGCCGAACGGGCGCCTGCCGAGCCCGCCTGTGCGATAGGACGTTTCACCCGGTGCGGCGCTCCCGGGCGCGGCGGTGGTAGGCGGCGGGCCCCGAAGGTGATTCGCCACACATCCGGGCGGGTCGGGCGCCCGGTACGGCTGGTACAGCCGTACCGGGATATGAGAGATTCGTGCCGTGAGCATCGCAGACCGTGGTATCGCCCTCGCCGACCGAGCCCTGCGCGTGGTGGACCGCGACGGTGAGCGGACCCGGACGCTGGGGCGCGCTGCCCGCAACGCCTGGGCACTGACCTTCGGTGACGGCGTCGAAGGGCACCGTCCGACCCCGGCCACGGTGCTCCGCGACGAACCGCATCGCCGGCTGAGCCGGTTCGAACCCGCCCCGCTCGCCGGCCGGCGGCTCGACCGTCCAGCG
Organism: Nocardia sp. NPDC003345; assembly: GCF_053589395.1. NCBI lineage: Bacteria > Bacillati > Actinomycetota > Actinomycetes > Mycobacteriales > Nocardiaceae > Nocardia > Nocardia sp. NPDC003345. Next base: position 2,090 of record NZ_JBSFRU010000297.1, on the reverse strand, counting down.
GTGCTGCTGGTACCCCCGCCGGCCGCCCCGGCGAGCTGCTTCGATCTGCGGCCCGGCCAGAGCCTGGCCGAGTTCCTGCTGGATACCGGACGTGCGCCGTATGTCATCGACTACGGCGAGATCACCTACGCCGACCGCCGCATGGGCTTCGAGGACTGGATTCACGACATCCTGCCCGAGGCCATCCGGCGCACCGCCGCCGATCGCAGCGACGGCGCCGAATCCGGAGTGGACCTGGTCGGCTGGTCACTGGGCGGCACGATGGCACTGCTGACCGCCGCCGCAGACACCGGCCTGCCGATCCGCTCGATCACCGCGATCGGCTCACCGCTGAACTACAACGCCATGCCCGCCACCCCCCAACTCGCGGCGGCCGCGCGCCTCACCGGCACCGGCGAGGCCGTCGGCAGCGCGCTGCGCGCGGTCGGCGGGGTCCCGGCACCGCTCACCCGGCTCGCCTACCGGCTCACCGCCTGGGACCGCGAGATCAAACGGCCGCTGTTCGTAGCGGGCAACCTGGCCCGCACCGAATCCCTGGCCCGCATGGAAGCCATCGACCGCTTCATGGCGAACATGCCCGGCTACCCCGGCCGGATGTATCAGCAGCTGTGGACCAATCTGGTACTGCGCAACGAGATCGGCCGCGGGGTGGTGAACATCGGCCCGCGCCCGATCCGGCTGGCCGACATCACGGCGCCGGTGCTGCTGGTCGGCGGCCCCAGCGATGTGATCACCCCCGCCCGCGCGGTCGAACACGGACTGCGCACCCTCACCGGCGCCGCCGCGGTCCACTACGAAACCGCGCCCGGCGGGCACCTGGGCATCCTCGCCGGAGCCACCGCCCGCGACACCACCTGGACCTACCTCGACAAGTTCCTCACCACCCCGGCCTGAGCCGAACCCCGAGGTTCGGCCCGCCGAACCCCGAGCGGCGGAGCCGCTCCGAAACCACCGCGTACTACGCTGGAGTTCCATGGGAGCACAGTCACCCGCCGAGCCGGTCGTTACGCCGGGCGAACCGGCCTCGTCACCGATTCCAGCCGACCACCCCGGCGTGACCGATCTCTTCGCGGTGCTCGCCTACGGTGAGATATCCGCCTTCTACCGGCTGGCCGAAGAAGCCACCCTCTCACCGTCGCTGCGCGGCAAGGTCGCGGTGGCCCGGATGGCCTCGGCCGAACTCGCCCACTTCGAACGCCTCGAAAAGGCCCTCACCGACCGCGGCACCGATGTGTACACGGCCATGTCGCCCTTCACCCGGGCCCTCGACGACTACCACCGCTCCACCGACCCGTCCACCTGGCTGGAATCGATGGTGAAATTCCATGTCGGAGACGGTATCGCCGCCGACTTCTACCGCGAAATAGCCGGCGCCCTCGACCTCGACGTCGCCGCCGTGGTCCGCGACGTCCTCGCCGACACCGGCCATTCCGAATTCGTGGTCGAGGAAGTCCGCACCGCAGTGGAAGCCAGCCGGTCCGAACGCGACCGCCTCACCCTCTGGGGCCGCCGCCTGCTGGGCGAAGCGATCACCCAGGCCCAATACGTGATGGCCCAGCGAGACGAACTCACCGAACTCGTCCTCGCCGCCACCGGCGATCTCAACGGCATCGCCACGCTCTTCGATCGCATGCAAACCGCCCACGCCGAACGCATGGCGGTGCTCGGGTTGTGATGTGAGGGGGTGCCGCTTGCGGCGGTGGGGGTGATCGTGGTCGTCGAGGCGAGAACGGGACGGCCGCTGCTATGTGAGGAGGCAGCCTCGTACGGAGGCGGGTAGGTGGTCCTTGTGGAGGTGGGGGCCTTGCTCGCCAAGGTCGGCAGGTGACCTTGCTTGCGGAGGTGGGGGGTGACTTTGCCCGCCGAGGTGGGGAGGTGACCCTGCTAGCGGGGGTGAGAAGGTGACCTCGCCCCGCGGAGGTGGGAAGGTGACCCCGCCCAAGGAGGTGGGGAAGGTGACCTCACTCGTCAAGGTGAGAACGTGACCTCACTCGTCAAGGTGCTGTGTTTTTTGGCGCGGCTTCGCCGCGCGGGGTTCGGCCCCTGAAGCGTCTGCTGTCAGCGCTCGAGACTGGCGGCTGCGCCGCTTC
>NZ_JBSFRU010000296.1:0-8365 GCF_053589395.1 Nocardia sp. NPDC003345 | reverse complement strand
GCTGTTCGCGGCGCCCGTCTTCGCCGCGATCTTCCTGACCCTCAACGGTGTCGTGCTCCTGGTCGGTGAGGGCCTACGGCGCCGCAACGAGCCCACACTGGCCGAATACGGCCGCCGCCACGCGCTGCGGCGTAGCCGGGCGAGCGCGGTCACCACCGCCGGCCGCGCACCGCACCGATCCGATCGCCGGCTGGCGGCCCTCGACAACGGCGACGCCCTCGCGATCGGGTTGACACAGCTCGGCGCGCTGCTGACCGGTTTCAGCCGGGCCGGGCTCACCATGGTCGGCGGACTGTGGCGCGGTCTCGAACATCCCGATGCCGCCAAATTCGCCTTCCTGCTGGCGACTCCGGCGATTCTGGGCGCGGGCCTGGTGGAGGCGCCGGAGCTGGCCCGTCCGGCGGCCGCGGCGATCCGCGGGCCGATCCTGGCCGGCGCCGTCGTCTCCGGACTGTCGTCGTGGCTGGCCGTCCGTTATCTGGAGCGCTACTTCCAGACCCGCACGCTGCTGCCGTTCGCGATATATTCGCTGGTCGCGGGCCTGCTTTCGATCGCACACTTCAGCTGAGAACCCGGCCGGACCGAGAGCACCGGGCCGGTGCCGGCCCGCGCTCAGCGGGAACCGATCAGCTCCAGCGTCCGCTCCAGCACCGGCACCCCGGGCGACCCGGGAACCAGGATGAATTCGTCGAGTCCCGCGGCCTCGGCCGCGTCCAGGACCCGGTGCAGCGCGTCGGCCTCGAAGGTTTTCATCGCCGCCGCGGCGGCCGCGGCATTGGCCGACCCCAGGAATCCGAGATACTCCGCGGTGAATTCGCGAAGCACCGCGTCGGGTTCGGCCACCCCCAGGGTGTAGAAGCAGCCGCTCACCAGCCGCGGCGCGCCCCGTCCGGCGTCGGCCCAGGCCCGGCGGGCCGCCTCGGCCGACCACGCGATCTCCGCCGGGGAACCGGCGACACTGAAGGACACCACGCCGTCGGCCCAGCGCGCCGCCCGCGCCAGCGATTTCGGGCCGAGGGCGCCGGCGAGTACGGGCGGACCGCCGGCCTGGACGCACGGCGGGCCCACCGGGTCGGTGCCGTCGAAGGGCGGCTCCCCCGCCCAGAGCGAGCGCAGTTCGGCGACGGCGTGATCCACCCGCTCGTGCCGGCGCTCGGACGCGGCCCCGAGACTGCGATAGTCGGTACCGCGTCCGCCGACTCCTACGCCGAGGGTGAACCTACCTTCGGAGAGGACGTCGATGGTGGCGGCCTGTTTGGCCACCAGCGCGACCGGATGGGCGGGCAGCACGGACAGATTGGCGAAGATCCGGACCCGTTCGGTCAACGCCGCCGCGGCGGCGAGTGTCGTCCACATCTCGGCGTTGTGGAAGGTCATCCGTTCACCACAGGACACACTGGACACCGGTCCGGCATCGGCGAGGCGGCACCATTCCACGGTCGCCGCCCGGTCGTAATCCCGGCACATGGTCGGCAGCGCGATCCCGATATCCATCGCCCCAGCATCGGCCAAGACGCGGCGCAAGGCAAGAACACGTTCCAGTTTGCGGACGACGTGCGCGGCCCGTCGTCGCCTACTCCACCCGCCACCTCATCGACGCCGTACGCTGACGCCGCCGCGGTCCGCGCGGATCAGTCGCAGACCGCGCCGGTGGACGCCGAGCCCACCAGCCGGGCGTATTTCGCGAGCACACCGCGGGTGTACCGGGGCGGCAGCGGCGCCCAGCCTTCGGCGCGCCGGGCCAGTTCCGCGGGCTCCACCAGCAGGTCGAGGGTTCCGGCGCCGACATCGAGACGTATCGGGTCGCCGTCGCGGATATGGGCGATGGGCCCGCCGTCGACCGCTTCCGGGGCGACATGGCCCACGCACAGTCCGGTGGTACCACCGGAGAACCGCCCGTCGGTCAGCAGCAGTACGTCCTTGCCGAGACCGGCGCCCTTGATGGCGGCGGTGATCGCCAGCATCTCACGCATACCCGGGCCGCCCTTGGGGCCTTCGTACCGGATCACCACCACATCCCCGGCCGCGACGGTGCCGTCCTCGAGGGCGTCCATCGCGGCCCGCTCGCGGTCGAACACCCGGGCCGTACCGCTGAAGACATCGGATTCGAAACCGGCCGATTTCACCACGGCACCGCCGGGGGCCAGCGAGCCGCGCAGAATCGTGATGCCGCCGGTCGGGTGGATCGGCGCCGACAGCGCCCGCACGACTTTCCCGTCCGGGTCCGGCGGGGCGATCGCGGCGAGGTTCTCGGCGACCGTACGGCCGGTCACGGTGAGGCAGTCGCCGTGCAGCAGCCCGGCGTCGAGCAAGGCCTTCATCAGGACCGGAACGCCGCCGACCCGGTCGATATCGGTCATCACGTGCTGCCCGAACGGTTTCACATCCGCGAGATGCGGAACCCGGCGGCCCACGCGGGCGAAATCGTCGAGATCCAGCGGAACTCCGGCCTCGTGCGCGATCGCCAGCAGATGCAGGACGGCGTTGGTGGAGCCGCCGAACGCCATCACCACGGCGATGGCGTTCTCGAACGCCTCGAGCGTGAGGATATCGGAGGTGGTGATCCCGCGCCGGATCAGTTCGACCACCGCCTGACCGCTCTTCCGGGCGAAACCGTCGCGGCGCCGGTCGGTGGCCGGCGGCGCCGCACTGCCGGGCAGTGACATCCCCAGCGCCTCGGCCGCGCTCGCCATCGTATTGGCGGTGTACATCCCGCCGCAGGCGCCTTCACCGGGGCAGATCGCCCGTTCGATGGCATCCACGTCCGCGCGGCTCATCAGTCCGCGCGAGCAGGCGCCGACCGCTTCGAAGGCGTCGATGATGGTCACCTCCCGCTCACTGCCGTCGGACAGTTTCGCGATACCGGGCAGGATGGATCCGGCGTAGAGGAACACACTGGCGAGGTCGAGCCGGGCCGCCGCCATCAGCATCCCGGGCAGGGATTTGTCACAGCCGGCGAGCAGCACCGAGCCGTCCAGGCGTTCGGCCTGCATGACGGTCTCGACGCTGTCCGCGATGACCTCCCGCGATACCAGCGAGAAATGCATACCCTCGTGCCCCATCGAGATCCCGTCGGAGACCGAGATGGTGCCGAACTGCATCGGATACCCGCCGGCGGCGAAGACACCGTCCTTACAGCCGCCGGCCAGCCGGTCCAGCGAGAGGTTGCACGGGGTGATCTCGTTCCACGAGGACGCGACCCCGATCTGGGATTTGGTCCAGTCGTCGTCGCCCATACCGACGGCGCGCAGCATCCCGCGGGCCGCGGTTTTCTCCAGGCCGTCGGTGACATCGCGGCTACGGGGTTTCATATCGGGTGCGGTGGGATCGTCGGTCACGCCGCCCATCATCCTCCCCGCGCCGCGCCGTGCCGCGGAACCCCGCCCGGCGCGGTGCCGGGAGATACCGGTTCGCCCGTCCGGCGGCGTTTGCCCTGGACATCGAGGAGCGACAGGCCCGGGTGCCGAAATTTGCGGAAGAGCCCCCGCCGATCCGCGAAACCTGCGAAACACATTGCCCGAGAATATGTTCCGTGCAGTCCATGAAGTCGCCCGGCAGCAGCGGATCGCGCCACCCCCGGCGGGTGCGACATCTCACATACTACTGGTAACGATTGTCATTATCAGTATACTTCGATGCTGCCGGTCCATTGACGACAGGTGAAAGACGTTCCGCCGCAGTCGATTCGCATGACATCGGAGTTCCATGAGCAACGCGCTACACATACTCACCCGCACCGATCTGGCCGATATCGATATCACGCCGGAGGAGGTCATCGAACTCGTCGAAGAGGGCTATCTCGCCTTCGCCCGCGGCAGTTCGGCCTGCCCGGTGAAGCTGATGATGCCGCTACCGGATCCCGGGCGCGATGCCGTGTCCTATTCGATGCTCGGCTACGACGGCTCGCTCGAGCATCTGGCTTTCAAGACCTCCTACCGCCAGGGCAATGACAGCGCGGAGAAGTACTACACGACCATCAGCCTCTACGACGACACCACCGGAGCACCCTTCGCGCTGATGGACTGCCAGCGGGTCGGCGCGGCCCGCACACCCGCCACCACCGCGATCATCGCCAAGCACGCCGCCCGTACCGGCGCCGAGACCGCGCTGATGATCGGCACCGGGGTCCAGGGCCGCAATACGCTGCCCTACCTGCTCACCGCATTACCCGGGCTGCGGCGGTTGCGGCTGTTCGGCACCCACCCCGACGGGATCGCCGCCAGCCGCGCCGCGCTGCATCGCTGGTTCCCCGGCCGCGAACTCGAACTCGTCGACGATGTGCCCACCGCGGCCGCCGACGCCGATATCGTCGTCGTCGCCTCCGGCCGCGCCGCGCACCCGAAGGTGCGCACCGAGTGGCTGCCGCCGGGCGGACTCCTGATCTCGGTGGCGAGCAAGGGTGTCGAAAGCGGTGCGCTGCGCACCGCCGACTACGCGATAGCGACCAGCGCGGGGCAGCTGGGCGTCACCGGCACCCGGCTGGCGGGCGAGGGCGGCGAACTCGTCATCGACGCCGAACTGCCCGATATCGTGGCCGGGCGCGCGCCCGGGCGGCGCGCGCAGTCCGACCGGGTCTTCGCCTTCTCGAGCGGGATGGTGATCACCGATATCCCGGTCGCGCACGCTCTCGCCACCCGGGCCGTGGCGGCCGGACGCGGACAGCGGGTGCGGTTGTGGAGCTGAGTACCGCCCCGGCCGGGCTACCGGCCCTGCCCGCCATCGAACTTCCGTGGCAGCGCCGGGTCCGGGAGGATCCGCATCTGCTGTTCGATATCCATTACGCGGTGGGCGGCCCGTTCCATGTGGTCCACCCGGCCCGCTTCGCCGCCAATCTGCGCGCCTTCCAGGAGGTACTGACCCGGCACCGGGTGGACGGCCGGGTGTACTACGGAAAAAAGGCCAACAAGGCCGGCTGCTGGCTGCCCGTCGTCGCCGAGCTCGGCGCGGCGGTGGATGTGGCCTCCGAACCCGAACTCGTGCACGCCCTGGCCCACGGCGTCCGCGGCCGCGATATCGGCGTCACCGGTGCCGCCAAAACCGACGGGCTGCTGCGCCTGGCGGCCCGCCACGACTGCGTCGTCGCCATCGACGCGCTCGACGAACTCGAACGCGCCGCCGGCATCGCCGCCGGCGCGGGCCGGATGCGGATCCTGCTGCGGCGGCTGCCGCCCTCGGCGCCACACAGCCGCTTCGGCTTCGCGGACCCGGATCTCGAGCGTGCCGTCGCCCGCTGCGCGCAGCTGTGCGACCGGATCGAACTCACCGGATTCTCGTTCCACCTCGACGGATACGCGGTGGCACCACGCGCCGAACTGGCCCACGACATGATCGGCTGGTGCGAGCGGGCCCGATCGCTGGGCCTGCCGGTGACGGCCATCTCCATCGGCGGCGGTTTCGCCTGTCGCTATGTGCGGGAACGGGATTGGGCGGCGTTCACCCGCGACCACACCGCCGAGTGGTTCCACGCCGGCAAGCGGTTCGAGAAGTTCTATCCCTACGCCCAGCAGCCCACCGGCGCGGATATGCTCGACGCCGTACTCGGCCGCGCTTTCCGAGGGCGCAGCCTGGCCGCACATCTACGCGACGCCGGGATCGCCCTGTATCTCGAACCCGGCCGCGCGCTGCTCATCGATGCCGGTTTCAGCGTTTTCCCGGTTCTCGGTTTCAAACAGCACACCGACTACGGCATCACCACCGTGCACGGGCTCAGTATGAGCGTGTCCGAACAGTGGAAAGGTAGCGAGTTCCTGCCCGATCCGGTGCTGGTCCCGCGCACGGCCGAAGCACGGCCACGGCCCGCGGTCACCTGTGTGGGCGGCGCCAGCTGTATGGAATACGACGTGCTCACCTGGCGCAAAGTGGCCCTGGCCCAGCGGCCCCGCCCCGGTGACCTCCTGCTCTATCCGAATACCGCCGGCTATCAGATGGACAAGAACGAGAGCGAATTCCATCAGCTCCCGCTGCCGCCGAAGATCGTGGTGTCCGAGGCGGACGGGCGGCTGCGCTGGAGGCCCGACCGATGACCGCGCACCGGCCCGTGCGTGGTGAGAACGTGGTCCGCTGCGCCTCCGAACTGATCGGTGCCACCCCTCTGCTCGAACTGGTGCGCACCGGATCGGGCAGCAGACTGCTGCTCAAACTCGAACAGTTCAATCCGACCGGGTCGGCGAAGGTCCGGATGGCCCGGGAGATGGTGCTGCAGGCCGAACTCGACGGTGACCTGCGCCCGGGCGGGCATATCGTCGAACCCACCTCCGGAAATACCGGGACCGGACTGGCGCTGCTGGCGCTCGAACGCGGATACACCTTCACCGCGGTGGTCGACGATCACGCCGCGCCGGACAAACTGCGCGCCATGCGGGCGATGGGTGCCCGGCTGGTCACCGTCCCCAGTGCGGGCTCGGGCGGCCCGAGCAGTGTGCGGCGCCGGGCGGTCGCGGCCGAGATCGCGGCCGGCACCGGGGCGTTCCATCCCGACCAGCACAATAATCCGCACAACAACGCGGGCTACCGCGATCTGGCCGGTGAGCTGCGCAAGGATCTCGCGACCGATATCGACTACCTGATCGGCGCGGTCGGTACGGGCGGCTCACTGTGCGGCACGGTGGAGGAACTGCGCCGGTTGGGTTCGGAAGTTCGCGCGCTGGGTGTGGAACCCGTGGGCTCCATCATCTTCGGTGCCGAACCGGGCGGATACTGGCAGACCGGAGCGGGTAGCCCGGCGGGATTCCCGGTGGGCGGCAATGTGAGATACCGGTCGATCGACGAGAACTGCCGGGTCGGTGATATCGACGCGTTCGCCACCGCGCGAGTGGTCGCGCGGCGCACCGGAATCCTGATGGGCGGTACCGGCGGGGCGGCGGTGTACGCGGCGCTGCGCCGGCTGGTCCTGCTCCCGGCCGGCAGCACGGTGGTGGTCCTGGTCTGTGACGCGGGCGAGAAATACCTCGACAGCGTCTACGACGAGGATTGGCTCTCGGCGCGCGGGCTCTACGATCAGGCCGCCCGGCAGCGGGTCATCCGGTTGTTCCGGGCCTACGACGAGTCGGTGCGGCTGGCGAATATCGATATCGAGCGGGCGGGAGCGTGATCCGGCGATGATCCGGCACTGGCACAACTACCGGGCCATCCTGGTCCTCGCGGCGCCGCTGGCCGGCATCCAGCTCGCCCAGGTGGCCCTGACCACCGTAGATCTCGCGATGATGGGCCTGCTCGGTATCGCGTCCGTCGCCGCCGGCGGCCTGGCCCTGCTGCTCTACAACCAGCTGCGCACCATGTGCGTCGGTATGGTCACCGGCGTCGGGAACCTCGTCGCCGCCGCGGCCGGGCGGGGCGAGCAGCGGACCGGCGCGGACCGGCTCGACGACCCGGCGCGAGAAGAGATCCGCGGGTATCTGCGGGCCGCGTTGTTCGTGGCCACCCTGACCGCGGCGGCGGGGGCGGTCGCGCTCGTGGCGCTCGGCGGCGCCCTGCCCTGGCTGGGCCAGGACGAGACGGTGGTCGACCTCGCCCGGCCCATCATCTGGGCGCTGGCCCCCGGGCTGGTTCCCATGCTGTGGCTCAACGTTCTGCGCCAGTTCGCGGTCGGTATGCGCCGCGCGGGGTCGCTGCTACGGGTGACCCTGTGGTCGATCGGGGTGAACGCACTGCTCAACGCGCTGTTCATCTTCGGATGGTTCGGTCTCCCGACACTGGGTCTCGCCGGTATCGGCCTGGCCACCACCCTCGTCCAGTGCTGGACCTTCGGTACCTACCTGGCCCGGCTGCGCCGGGACCCGGTGCTCGGCGACCTGTTGTCGCTGCGGGCCTGGCAGGCCGATCGCGCGACCGTCAGGCGCATCGTCGGGATGGGGACGCCGATATCGCTGACCTACGGGGCCGAGGCGGCGATCACCTCGGTCGCCGCGGTGCTGATCGGCGGTTTCGGTCCGGTGGCGCTGGCCGCGAGCAATATCGTCAATCAGCTCGCCTATATCGTCTACCAGGTCAATATCGGACTGTCCCAGGGTTCCTCGATCCTGGTCAGCCGTACCGTGGGCAAAGGCGATCACACCGCGGTCACCGCCATCGCCCGCCGCACGGTCGGCCTCGGCGCCGCCTTCATGACCGTGGTCGGGCTGGTGTACGTGCTGGCGCCGGAACTGGTGCTGGCGCCGTTCCTCGGGTCACATCACGACGATGCCGCGGTGATCGCCGCGGCCGGAACGCTGCTGTGGTTCGCGATCGTCCAGCAGTACTGCAAGGGTTCGCAGAACCTGTGTATCGGGTTGCTGCGCGGCATCGGCAGCCGGTCTGCCCGATCACCCTCGCCAAGACCATCGCCTCGCTCGACCACCTCTCCGGCGGCCGGGTCACCCTCGGCGCC